>JBEIHC010000045.1:0-21449 GCA_040381555.1 Bacteroidia bacterium | reverse complement strand
ATTTTGAAAGATACCTTAAAATCCTCCCCCAATCCTTACTCTAAACTACCTGGATATTGTGCCTATTCCTAAGCCTACCTAATTCTATTTTATTCATTTCTATAAATTAACGCTTGAATGCGCCGGCTTTTCTTAATTTTGGGTATGAAATTCGGCATCGTAACTTTTCCGGGAAGCAACTGTGACCAGGACATGATTCTCGCAATACGCAGATTGGGGTACACTGCCATTCAATTATGGCACCAGGACCGAGACCTTCAAGGCGTAGATTGCGTCATTCTTCCAGGTGGATTTTCCTATGGAGATTATCTACGCTCTGGAGCCATTGCCCGCTTTTCACCCGTCATGGAAGAAATAATGCTATTTGCCCAGACAGGAGGCTTCGTTCTGGGAATATGCAATGGATTTCAAATACTTACCGAAGCAGGTTTGCTACCAGGGGCACTCCTGCGAAATAATTCTACCCGGTTTATTTCGAAAAACATCTTTATTCGACCCGAAAAAAACTTTATTTCCAGCAATTTAGCAGATAAGGCATTTTGCATTCCCATTGCCCATGGAGAAGGAAATTTCTATTGCGACCCTCAGACACTCGAAACTCTTGAAAAAAATCAGCAAATCTGGTTTCGGTATTCTGATGAAATGGGAAATGTCTCACCCGAGGCAAACCCCAATGGCTCCTTAGCAAATATCGCCGGTATCTGTAATGTCAATCGAACTGTTTTTGGCATGATGCCTCACCCCGAAAGAGCTTCCGATGAGTATTTGAAAAATACGGATGGTACAGAAATTCTGCAGGCATTCGCCAACCAAATAAACCAATCTAAAAGCATTTCCCGTTAAGTACAGTACACGCCTATTTCGCCCTATTGTTTCCTATGAAGTACTCTAAAATAGTTTTATTCTTTTTGCTAAGCCTTTATTTGTCTTTTCCTGTTTCGGCCCAAATTCAAAATGCGGTCAAATGGAAAATAACGCTAGATAAATCAGAAAGCATAAAGGTTGGAGATAAATTCACCCTAAAATTTCAAGCTAGTATTGATAAGGGATACCATATTTATGCAGCAAAAGCTTCCGTTGGAGGACCTTTACCTACTACCTTGGGAATTGATAATATTAAAGGAGTAAAAACGCTAGGTGCATTGAAAGATGTAGGAAAACCCATTTCCGAATTCGATGAAATTTTTGAAACTCAGATTTACTATTTTAAATACAAAGCGGATTATACGCAAGAGTTCTTGGTAACAGCTGAAGATATTGCTATTACTGGATATCTGGATTACCAAGTTTGCGATACGATGGCTTGTGTTCCAGGCACCAAAGATTTTTCCTACACCTTCAAGGCTGCTGCAGCCAAGTCGGGTTCTGCTGCTTCAGACACAGCTGCGCTCGATATTGCGGTGGCTTCCGAAACAGATTCCAGTGGGGGAGCTTCGGCCCCTTCAGCTGCAGATTCTGCAAGCCAGCAATTATTGGAAAATATTGAATTCGGCACTCCTTCCAAAGACGAAGGCATACTTTGGTTTATGCTGGTAGCCTTCGGCTCTGGCCTCTTAGCTTTATTGACCCCTTGTGTGTTTCCCATGATTCCAATGACGGTCAGTTTCTTTACCAAACAAAGTAAATCTCGTGGTGATGGTATTCGCAAAGCCCTGATTTATTCTGGAAGTATTGTCGTGATTTATGTGTTGTTGGGAGTAATTGTTTCCGCAACTGTAGGTGCGGCAGCACTGAATGAATGGTCCACTTCTTGGTATTTTAACATCTTCTTCTTCCTCATCTGCATCATTTTTGCCATTTCCTTTTTTGGAATGTTTGAAATTACCCTGCCAGCATCTTTGGTTAATGCGATGGACAAAAAAAGTGAACAAGGCGGATTAGTGGGTATATTCTTCATGGCCTTCACCTTGGCACTCGTGTCCTTCTCTTGCACAGGCCCCATAGTAGGCACTCTTCTGGTGGAAGCTGCGGGTGGGTCTTATCTCCGCCCAGTTTTCGGAATGGCTGCCTATTCCTTGGCCTTTGCTATCCCATTCGGGCTTTTCGCCCTCTTTCCTTCTTGGCTCAATACCTTACCTAAATCAGGTGGCTGGCTGAATTCTGTCAAAGTAATCCTAGGTTTTTTAGAATTAGCCCTTGCCTTGAAATTTCTCTCTGTGGCGGATATGACCTATGAATGGGGTATTTTGGATAGAGAAATTTACCTCCTCATCTGGGTAACCATCTTCCTTATGATGGGAGCTTATCTGATGAATTGGTTTAAACTCCCCCATGATTCAGAGTTGAGTTTTATCTCTGTACCCAGATTTATGATGGCAATGAGCTCTTTCGCCTTTTCCTTTTATTTGGTAATGGGCATCTGGGGGCATCCATTAAAAATGCTTTCCGGATTACTCCCTCCTCAAAGCCCCGATCAACAATTATGGTTTTCTTTTTATCAGGGTTCCGGAAATGGAGGGGGTAATCACGCCGAAGACGCCTGTGCGGATACCGGGGTAAGGAAATATGCCGAAAGTTTACATGCCCCCCATGGTTTATGCGCCTTCTTTGATTATGAAGAAGGAATGGCTTATGCCCGGAAATCTGGAAAACCCGTCATCATTGATTTTACCGGAAAAGGTTGTGTCAACTGCCGGAAAATGGAAGACTTTGTTTGGGTAGATCCACGCGTTCTTAAAATCCTCAAAGAAGATTTCGTTCTTATTTCCTTATTTGTTGATCTCAAACGAGACCTGCCAGAAAACGAAAAATACACAACCGCTTCGGGAAAGAAAATTCGTACCGTAGGGGATAAATGGGCTTGGCTTCAGGAAGAAAAATATCATACCAATGCACAGCCTCAATATGTACTCCTCGATCATCAGGAGAAATTACTCAATGCTCCGGTTGGGTATGATCGGGATATAGAAAAATATATTGGTTTCTTAAACGCTGGAAAAGAAGAGTTTAAAATAAGGGTAGGAAAAAATTGAGAAAATCGTTCTCCTAGCATAATTCCAAGCATTGGCTTGAATAGACTTGGAGTTATTACGAGCAAGCAAGATTACTTTAGTAAATCTTTCTTCTTACCCAAACTCAACGATTTAGCTTAGCGGGTGATTAAATCCCATACTTTGAGCCAGTAATCTATGAAAATGGTGCACTCCCGGCTCTTTATTTGGGGAAAAACGCCCTCCGGGATAATAGGCTGAATGAAGACCTTTCTGAACGCTTTCTACCACCCCCTCATCTTCTCTTTCCACCTTATCTAAATCTGCACCCGCGCCTTTACCTAAGTATTCAGGTTTCCAAACGAAAATTTTGTACTCTATTTTACTTAGATTTTCTCGAAGGGGTTTTACTATGTTAACGGAAAGCCCCCAAGGATAAAAATTGAGCATTAGATTTGGATAGAGCCAGAAATAGTATCCGGCAATACGCTGTCCATAATCTGGGGATTCGGGAGGTAAATCGAAACAGAGCTCTCCACTTTTGGCAATTCCTACCTGCAAAGTTCCCCAGGGAAATATTTCATCCCGATAGTTCCTATAGTCTAGTGATTGTGCAAGTCCTGGATGTACAAATGGAATATGAAATCCCTCCAGATAATTGTCGCAATACAAGGCCCAATGTGCTTTGACAAGATACTCTCTGCTTAAGGAGGATTCTAAATACAGTTGAGTCATCGGAAAAAAGGCCATTCTTTCTTGCACAGGTCTAATCCAATCCGAAAAGTTCATTGCAGGGTCGGGCGAAATAAAATAAATGCCTTCCCATTCTTCCAAGTTGAAGGCGTGCAGATTTTCACATTCTCGAGGAAAATTTTCTGCTTCTTCAAATCCAGGCATAAATTTAAAATTTCCCTTTAGGTCGAATTGTCTCCCATGATAAGGACAAATGAGCTTAGTAGCAGAGGCAGAACTTTGTGAAATAAGGGCAGCCCTATGGGTGCACACATTGGAGAGGGCAATGGGTTTAACGGAAGATTCTGGAACGGTCAGGATATAAGGTTCATCTAAAAAACCTTCCATCAAAACTTGGGGAAAGACAGTGTGAAGAGGATTCATATCTCTTCGTCTTTCAGCCCAGTGCCAGCTTTTTAGAAATATATTTTTCTTCGATTCTTCAAGATAATCTTGCCTTACATAAAAAGCCGAGCCCAGCGTTTGGGCATGTCGAATATCTTCCTCAGGTGTATTCATGCCGGGAAAATACTTAAATTTACATCAAATAATTGTCAATTAACTCTATTTTTGTCAAATAGTACACTGAATCATCCATCTCATATGATAAAGAGGAGAAGTTTTCTGAAAACAGCAGGCTTGGTAGCTGCAGGTGCATTGATTGCACCTGGATATAATTTTACGGTGAAGAAAAGGCGTCGGGTCGTTGTGCTCGGAGCAGGTTTGGCAGGCTTAAGTGCAGCCTACCGTCTTCAGCAATTAGGTTTTGGAGTTGATGTTGTGGAATATCAGGGAAGAATTGGCGGTAGAGTATTAACCTATAAACCTGACCCAGAGGCGAAATTCACCGTCGAAATGGGGGGAGAATGGATTGGCAACTCACACAAGAGTATCCTGAAGTTAATTCAAGAACTGAGCTTACAAACAGAGGCGCATACCTTTGATGCTCATTTGCTTTATCGGGGCGAACATACCCGACCCGGAAATTGGAGTTTTTCTGCCAACGCAAAAAATACTCTTCGAGGAGTTATTGAAAAATATCAGGTTTTAGAAAAGCATAAGCGTCAGGAATTTGATGCAATGGATTGGTGGCGTTACCTTCGAAATAACGGGTACGATACTCGGGATTTGGACATTCAGGATTTAATAGATTCCATATCTCTAGGGGAAGGTATCCGCCAAACTTCTGCTTTGCGGAGTATGCATATGTATGAAGCCTATGGCCCGACGAATGAAATGGATCTTCGAATTTCCGGAGGGAATGACGCCCTTTGCCGTGCCTTAGCGGATAAAATTGGGCATCAGAATATTCACCTGAATCAACAGGTCATCCGCGTAAAACAAGATCCAGGCGGGGTTTCAGCATTTTCCTTTAATGGGAATATTTATGAAGGGGATAAACTCATTTGTGCCTTGCCGGTGCTAGCCATCCGAAGAATAACCTGGGAACCGGAATTTCCTGTAAATCTACGGGAGGCTCTTAATTCCCTTCAATATGGTCGAGTGACCAAAACGGCTTTTTTATTCAAAAACAGATTTTGGCAAGATGATAATTTTAGTTTGCTGTCAGATGAAACCCCTCACTATATGTACCATGCCACTCGTGGTCAAGATGGCACCCATGGCGTGTTGATGTCTCAGGCTGCCGGAGATCGGGCTGCCTTGATGGGCGGCTTCGATGCAAAAAGAAGAATCAATGCCCTAACCGATACCTTGAATCCAATTTTTGGAGAGGTGAAGGGTAGTTTCATCAAGCAAAATGCCTATGATTGGGGCCGTGATTCCATTACGATGGGCTCTGTGGCTTTGTATCGTCCAGGGCAATGGTTGGAAACGCTTCCTTTATTGCGTAAAGAGCAGCATAATATTCACTTTGCCGGAGAACATTTAGGAGACTGGCAGGGGTATATGGATGGTGCTGTACAGTCAGGCATTAATGCGGCAGACCAAATCGCTGGGCGTTGATTCCTCTCTTACTAGAGTTGGTTTTTAACCTGATTCTGGATAATATTTTTCAGACAAATTGTATTATGTAACATTGGTTACCAAATTTCGGGGCAATTTCCTGTTCTTTTGTATTCAATTTTAAAAAAACAGAATGAAACTGGTATTATTAACAATGATGTTACTCACCACCATTAGTTGTGCATCCGGGGGATCCGGTGGTAGAGGTGTTCAGAATATTGCCCCAACACAGGCTAAGACCATGATGAACAATCCAGAAATTGTTTGGATTGATGTTCGGACAGCGGGTGAAATAAACGAAGGATTTATCAAGGGAACAGAGGTGTTTGCAGATTATAATGGCGGAGCGTTTCAGCCCCTATTATCCACCTTGGATAAAGCTAAAACTTATGTTGTGTATTGCAGAAGTGGGGGAAGGAGTTCTGCTGCTGCCGAAATTATGATTCAGCAAGGTTTTGCCAAGGTATATAACCTTAGTGGAGGAATCTCTTCGTGGGATGGAGAATTAAGCCGTCCCTAAAATGCCTAAATTCACACTACAGGGTAAGCATAAGGGCGTTTTATTAGCTATTTCTATTGGCTTAATTGCTTTTATACTTTCCTTGTATGGTGCAGGGTTTAATGCCTTGATTACTGCATTAGTTGCTGGTATTGTGTTTGGAAATATCTTAAAGCTTCCTTCAGACTGGTTAAAGGGTATTTCCAGTATAGCCGGTAGTTTTTTAGAATTCTCTTTATTGTTTCTTGCCTTTGATATCAGTTTTGGTACTGTGAGCAAATTAGGCTGGTTTTCATTTCTCTATTTGATTGCAGCCTTGGGTTTGATTTTGTATCTCAGTTTGTATTTGGCCCAAAAATTAAACTGCCAAGGTTCCACAGGTTGGCTTATTGGATTCGGTACTGCTATTTGTGGTTCTTCTGCTATCGCCGCATTGTCGCCGGCTGTTACCAAAAACAAAGAAGATATTGGTATTTCTATGGCAGTAGTGAACCTGATGGGAGCTTTGGGTATGCTGGTTTTTCCTTGGATACTCGTTTATCTGAATGCGTCCAATCAGCAGGCTGGAATAATTATTGGCGGGACCTTGCACTCTGTGGGTAATGTTGCCGGAGCTGCTTTTGGGATGAATAATGAAACCGGTTCTTATGCGATAATGATCAAAATGGCTCGTGTTGCGATGCTCTCCCCTGCTTTGATTTATATGCGTTTCTTAATTACCCGTTCCGCAGGTCAAGCTTGGTATAAATACTTTTCTTTGCCTTGGTATTTGTATGTTTTTATTGGCATCAGTGTTGCGCATTCTTTTTTCCCTTTGCCAGGAGAAATACAAGAATACATTCAGTTATCTGGGAAATTAATTCTGACAGTTGCTATGGCAGGAATTGGTTTTGCCATTAGCTTCACCACTTTATATCAATCCGGAAGAAAAGGTCTTGTATTTGGATTGATTGTTTTTGCTCTGCAGATAGTTGCCTTTTCAGGAATGCTGTTCTTTGTCGCGCAGTAGCTTAGCGTTATTTCTGATTATCCCTCCACTCATACACCCAGGCACTTTGGATTTGCTCCAGATGGCCTTCGGTAGATTCGTCTGGTTTACCACTGAAGTTGGGAAGCTCCAATACCCATTTGTGTAAATCAGTAAATCGGATTCGATAGATTTTGGACTCATCAAAATCATCCCCAAATTTTTCATAAAGACCCATGGCAATATCTTCGGTGTCATTCCAAGAAAATGGGAGGGCAAAAGGTACTTGTTCACTCATAATGGTAAGGATTAATGTCCCAGAAACTGGGATTGATCAGGTACACGCACGGAAATGTCTCCGGCAATTTCACACTGGCAAGCCAGTCGGGACTCAATTCTGGGATTGATTGCCCGGTCAATAAAATCTTCTTCTTTTTCAGAAATCTCCGGAAGGTTTTCCATTCCTTTGATTATATATACATGGCAAGTGCTACAACCACACACCCCACCGCAGTTGTGTTGAATTTCTATGCCATTTTCAAGGGCAATTTCCAACACAGACTCCCCCTCTGCACCTGACAAGGTTACAGGTTCAATACCTTCTTCTTCAAAAACAAACGAAACTTGATAAACCTTCATTCTAATAAAAATCAGTCTGCACAATTCGAATGCAAAAGTATGAATTATTTAAAACCGATATAAATAAGATGGGTTCCAGAAGCGCATCTAGGATGTAAATTATTTTGTAGGGGCAGGTGCTTCCATGATTGTGCCACACTGCTGGCAGGTTCGAAGATCTGTACTTTCATAAAATCTTTTGAAAACAGGTTGCATTTGGGAAACAATATTCGTTAAATGAAAATATTCCTCATAAAGCAGATGATTGCAACTCTTACAGAACCAAAGCAAACCATCTGTATCCTCTGGTCTGCGAACTCTTTCTATTACCAAACCAATAGTATTGGCTCCCCTTTGGGGCGAATGAGGGATTTTGCCTGGGAGTAAAAATATTTCTCCTTCTTTTATTTCTACTTCCGTTGCCTTGCCCTCTATCTGTAATCCCAGCTTGATATCCCCTTCGAGTTGATAGAAAAACTCTTCACTTTCATTGTAGTGATAATCAGTTCTGGAATTTGGCCCCCCCACTACCATGATGATAAAGTCCTTAGTGTTTTTCCAAACCTGCTGATTCCCGACCGGCGGTTTCAGCAATTGCCGATTTTCTTCTATCCACTTCTTCAGTTCGAGTACATCAAATTTTAACATGACACAGAGATTTAGGGTAATTACCAATATGAATAATACAAACCTAAGAATCAAATCCGTTAGTAAAAAGAGTTTTAACAAAATTTAAGGGTGCGACTTTAACAGAACTGTTTGAAATGCTCAAGGAAAAAACTTATTTTGTCTATAAAATCAAGCTAAAAGACCAAAAAATACATGAAGTATCTTCGTAATATCAGCACCTGGGCATTATTTCTCACGGTTTTTCTAGGCATTTCCTGCAGTCGGGTTCCCTTAACAGGAAGGAGACAAATGAAGTTGCTACCAAGCAACTCCCTACTGTCCATGAGCTATACTTCTTATGGAGACTTTCTCAAGCAAAATAAACTATCAACCAATGCCCAGCAAACAGCCATGGTTAAAAATTCTGGAAATAGAATTAAAACGGCTGTTGAGACTTATATGAAAGATCATGGAATGTTGAAGGAGTTGGATGGGTTTAAGTGGGAGTTTAACCTAGTAGAAGATCCAACAGTGAATGCTTGGTGCATGCCCGGAGGAAAAGTGGTGTTTTATTCTGGTATTTTACCTTTGTGTAAGGACGAAGCAGGTGTTGCAGTCGTAATGGGGCACGAAGTAGCTCATGCGATTGCCAATCATGGAAATGAAAGAATGAGTCAAGGGTTGGTTGTGCAGATGGGCGGGATTGGACTTTCTTTGGCTTTGCAACAAAAGCCAGCAGAAACACAAGCTCTGTTTATGGGTGCTTATGGAATAGGTTCGACGATTGGAGCAGTCCTCCCATTCAGTAGGTTACATGAATCAGAAGCAGATTATATGGGATTGATATTTATGGCCATGGCAGGATATGATCCGCGCAAAGCTCCTGAGTTTTGGCAAAGAATGGCAGCTTTGGGTGGAGGAAAACCACCAGAATTATTATCTACTCACCCTTCAGATGAAACACGCATTCGCAAATTGAATGAGTATATGTCAGAAGCATTGAGATATTACAAGCCCTAATCTATTTTCCTGCCTATAATTTCTGCTTTCAATTTTCTTTTCTCTTTACCTTAACTAGAATGCTGATTCGCTTATTGATTTTTGTTTTTCTGTTTTCTCTGCTTACACTATTTGCACAAGAGAGGGAATTGAAGTATTCAGAAAATCCAGATCTATTTATTGAGCAAATAAAGATTGATTTGAGGAAAACAGGAGTGCCAGATGCCGATGTCTATGCACAGAAGTTTGCCAGTAGGTGGCAGAAAAACGAATTCCCTCTCACGGATCAAGAACGAATTATTCAAGTTATCAATAACATGAATATTGCCGGAGGGTATCAGGCTTTTCCAGATTATATTACTTTTCTTTCTTTGTACGAAACGGTTATTGCCAAAGAGAATCAAATAAAGATTCCCATCAATACTTTTTTTGATGTAACGGATTCTTGCATGTATAATTTAGAGACGAAAGAGGTATTGGTTTATTTTGGATTATTGAGCACTGTATTGCCAGAGGGACTTTGTTTTAAAACCACCAATTCATCCTGGACTATTACTTCAAGAGAGGCGCTATTAGCCTATAATGATTTATTCGATCCGGGCGGAGCCTCGCACCCCAAATTGATTTTTAATAAAGGAAATCTTGTTTACCAAAGCGATCGGGATTCTACCGTGATTAAAGAAACAACCGGAGAATTTCATTTACAAGCAAGGTTATTTTATGGATTCGGAGGAAAAGTAGATTGGTCAAAGGTTGGATTAGACCCGGGTGTTACTTATGCAGAGATAGGAAGATACGCACTGAATTTAAACTTCTCAAAAGTAGAGATTGATACAGTGGTTTTTTATTATAAAAATCTATTTAAGCAACCAATTAAAGGTAGGTTCACTGATATTAACATGGGTGTTTATGACCCCTCTAAAGCAGCTTATCCATTATTTGAAGGCTATGAAGGAGGGGTAATTATCGATCGGTTTATTCCTGCGGTAATCTATGAAGGCGGATTTAAATTACGCGGGACACAAAAAGTGGGATGTGGTTATTTGAAAACGGTTAGCATGGTTCCTGATACAGCGGAAGTTATCGCAGAACCCAAAGAGGAAACAGAAGAAGGGGATGCTTATTTCACCGAAACGGCAGCGGTAAGTTTTCCTTTAACTTATGAGATTTATCAAAAAGCAAGTATTTCGATTTTAGATCAGCGGAATAAAACCCGAGTTAAAATCTTCTCGGATGAGTTTTTGTTAAATCCTGAGAAATTAACCAGTACTTTGGCGGAATGGGTCATTTATATTGGAAAAGAAGATTCCCTAACTCACCCGGGGATGAATGTACAATATGATGCATCCAATACATTTCTGCAGTTGTTTAAGGATCCAACCAATCCTTTGTCTCGTCAGCCTATCCGAAATTCTTATACTAAATACAATATTTATACCGAATCTTTGAAGTGGAATGTGCGAAAAGATTCCTTGATAAATTTTACCGCAGTCATTGATAAAGAAAATAAAATGGCTGGTTTTGAATCCGATGATTATTTTAATAAAAAACGATTTGATCAGTTTAAAGGGATTTTAGGGTATCACCCGGTTGGTGTTATTTATGCCTATACATTAAAATATCCAGGGATGCCCATCTTAGTAGATGCAGTATTGGAAATGATTAAAAAATCAAAGTCTCGGGATGCTTTTATTTTATCCATGAAGGATCTAGAGGGCTCTGGATTTGTTCAATGGGATCCTCAGACCTTGGAAATTACGCCAACACCAAAACTGTTTCACTGGGTTAAAGCTGCCCGGGGAAAAAAGGATTATGATAATTTATTGTTTCTGTCAACAGTTTCAGATGCGGATTATGGCACTTTAAATTTAAGTGATCTGATGATGGATGTAAATGGTGTAGTACTATTGAGTTTCAGTGACACACAGTATGTCCGTGCCGTTACCCAGGATAGAGAAATTACCTTGCTCCGGGACAGAGATATTTTATTTAATGGGGCAATTGCTGCCGGAAAAATAAATTTAATTGGTAGCTCCCGGAAGAATATGTTTCATTTTGTTTATAATGGATTTAGAATAGAATGTGATTCTATTGATTCATTGCGTTTTGTTTTGAAACGAGAATTAAAAATGAATGAATCATTTTCTCCACTTCAGACAGCTTTGCGAAATACCACTTTTGAAGGGGTAAAAGGCGCAATTTTAATAGACCGTCCAGAAAATAAAAGTTCTCGAAAGAAAAGTCCTAATTATTCTGCTTTTGATAGCTATTCTGAGTCTTTTGTGTACTGGGAAAAACCGGAAATTTTTAATCGTATTTATGAACGAAAAAAACTTTATTTCTCTTTGTATCCCTTTTTGCTCGATTCTTTAGAAAATTTTGATGAAAGGGATTTGCGATTTGAAGGAAAGTTTTTTAGTTCCGAGATATTCCCCTTATTCGAGCAATATCTTCAGCCTATGAAGGATAATACTATGGGCATTGTTGAAATGACTCCTGAAGAAGGGTATGATATTTACGAAGGAAAGGGGAAATATTTTAATGAGATAGTGATGGATGGGTTCGGATTACACGGGAAAGGCGATCTTACCTATTTAGCTACCCTAGCTCAGGCTGACACATTCCGCTTTTTCTTTGATACCGTTACTGCCTATGTTAAAACATTTAGTCAAAAAGAGGGAATGTTTAATGGAGGATATTTCCCCCAAATAGAAGCTAAAAATATTGACTATCGCTGGCATACCAAGTTGGATATGTTGGAACTCCAGACCACTGATAAACCGATGAGTATGTTTGGGGGGCGTGGAGTCTACGAGGGTAAATTGCGTATTACTCCTGAAGGAATGAAAGGTTCAGGAAAATTAAAATTAGATTTAGTTACGATTATTAGTGATGAAATAAATTTTACAGAAGAGGGTGTAGATGCTAAAAAAGGATTCTTCAGTGTAACCGATGCAGAAAATCCAGGTAATTTGCAGATGGAAGCTCGGGATGTGGAACTTACTTATTCCCTTAAAACGGATGTCTGTGATTTCCTTACAGGGGTAGAGGGTAAACCTTTAATTCGCTTTCATGAACAGAATTACGAAGCTACTCTCGGAAAAGGGAGATATAGTAAGTCGACGAATGATGTAAAGTTATTTGCAATGTCTAAAAATGAAGATGATGATTATTTCCGCTCTACTTCTACCATTGTGGATAGTTTGACTCTGGTGGCAAAAGAAAGTGATTTTAATTTTCAAGAAAGAGTTCTAAAAATTCGGGGAGTGCCTTATGTAGATGTGGCAGATGCGCGTGTTATTCCGGATTCTATGGCTGAGATTAAAATTAATCGGGAAGGATTTATTTCCCCAATGAGCAACGCGGTGATTTTTGCGGATCGAGATTCTGTCAAGCACAGAATTTATGATGCTTCGGTTGCTTTATTCTCCAGATATAAATATTCCGGTTCTGGGAGATATGATTATATTAAAGTGGATGGAATTCAGATGTTCATCAACTTTGATCAGATTGTGGTTGATAGTGGAGTCACGCATGCTAACGGAACTATTCGTGAAACGCAAAAATTCTTTATTACCGATCGAATTTTATTTGATGGAACCGTTGATTTATATGGGAATAATAAATTCTTGACCTTCTCTGGGAATGTTCGAATTCAGTCTAAGAATCCAGTATTTGCCAATAAGCCCTTTGAATTTACCGATGTGGTAGATCCGGAGAATATCTTTATTCCTGTTACTGAAGAAAAAATGGGCAAGCTGGTATTGGGCGTTTATTTTAATACTGTATACAGGAATTTTAATTCGAGATTTCTACAGGAAAAAGTGGACATAAAAGACAAGGAGATTTTTAGTGCCAGAAAAGGGAAAGTCGGTTTAACATTTGACCGAGAAACGCAAGAATTTAGGATTGGGTTAAGAGAGAAATTTAATGAGGAAGTATTTAAAGGCAATCAAATTAGTTTAAATGACAATACTAATCTTATTTCAGCCGATGGTAGTTTTACCTTCCCGTTTCAATTTGTCAATGGACTAGTTGAGTTGAAAGTTGCCGGGCGCTGGGCAGAGCAGGGTAAAAATAATATTTCGACAGACATGCTTTGGGCATTGGATTTTAAACCTATTCCGAAGAAAGCTATTGAAGATTTGGGTGAGGATTTCTCTACTTTATTTAATCTTTCACTCGATTTGGATTATGAAGGCAGATTTGTGAAGGAATGTATTGCCGAGATATTAGATGATAATTCTGATAATGAAAAAAATACCACTGCATTTGTAGCTGAGTTGGAGTCAGGAGGAATCATGTCCAATATTGAATTAGCCAAGCGCATGCCTTACACGACTACTCTGACAGGGTTAAAGTTTGCTTTTAATGACAAACTTAAAACCTTGGCACATTCCGGAGAAACGGGCATAATTGGATTTGGGTCCAAGAAGGTCAATAAGACGCTCAATTCTTATGTGGAATATGAATTTGGGAAAGGAATGGCTCAAGGTCGTGAAAATGATAAACTCCGAATATATATCGAAATAGATGATATGAATTGGGTATATTTCAGTGTAGTGGGTGAAGTTATTCGCACAACCTCTACTAGTTCGCAATATCAGGACGCCATTCGAGGGGAGGCAGAGAAAGCAAAAGGGAAAGGAAATCGTTGTGAATTGGCAGAGGATAGTGAGGTAACGGATTTTATTCAGCAATTCCGCACGAGACATGCTAAATAATCAGATTGGCTTAATTCAGTCGAGTGAGTTCGATTGAGCGGCTTTGCTTAAGGTAAGTTTCGCTTGGTGTCAACATTGCTTGGTGCAAGCTTCGCTTAGGGTAAGCTTCGCTTGGTGCAAGCTTTGCTTGGTGCAAGCTTTGCTTGGTGCAAGCTTTGCTTGGTGCAAGCTTTGCTTGGTGCAAGCTTTGCTTAGGGTAAGCTTCGCTTGGTGCAAGCTTCGCTTAGGGTAAGCCATGCTTGGTGTCAACACCGCTTGGTGTAAGCTTTTAACAGCTTCAACCCGTAAAGCTCATCCCTCCAAAACCTCCCTCTGTCCATCCAAAAAGCAGGCTCTGCATCGCGCTTCATAAGCTTCTTTTTCCCCCAATAAAACCTGCCCTTGTTTTGGCACTTTTCGATAGCTATGGTTCGCAATGGAGCCACATTTCATGCAGATCGCATGTACCTTTGTTATGAATTCAGCATGCGCCAATAGTTCTGGCATCGGTCCAAAGGCCTTACCTGTGTAGTCCATGTCTAACCCCGCTACGATTACTCTCAATCCTCTATTCGCAAGCGTTTGTACCACACTGACAATTTCTGAGTCAAAAAATTGTGCCTCATCAATACCTACCACATCTACCTCACTCGTGAGCAAAAGGATTTGCTGAGAACCAGTAACTGGTGTAGAGGGAATACTGGTTTGATTGTGTGAAACTACCTCGTTTTCAGAATAACGAGTATCAACCGCAGGTTTGAAAATTTCAACTTTCTGATTGGCAATTTGAGCCCGACGCAACCTGCGGATCAGTTCTTCTGTTTTGCCGGAAAACATGCTTCCGCAGATGACTTCTATCCACCCGGCATTGCGAGGGTTTTGGTTGTGTTCTATAAACATGCGAGTCGGTAATTTGCTTCCTCAAAAGTATTGGGATTCTCCCTGACATCAAACCCTGAAATGGGCTTATCCACATCTTACTGTAAATGGGGTATAAACTCCTAACCCGAATAACCCATCCTTGCTGGTTTTAGTGTTAATTTCGTGCCAAACATTCGTTTATGAAGCCTTTGTTTATTCCTGCAGAAGAGCAGAATATTCTGATTAATCAACTCACCGAAAAATATATTCGCCGGTTTTTTTCGCCCGGTAAGAAATTTATTAAAGGTCCTGAGATACTCCATTTCTGTGATAATCAACAGATTAATAAGTTTATATTTTTTCAACTTCATCAAAACTGGAATAAATACCAGTCAGGTCTGGTGCACCCGCACTACGACTTCTCCCATGAGGAGGTACGCAAGGCTCTGAATGGTTTTCTCAGTGTGCTTTCTGCTCATATTCAAATCAGTGAGCAAGATTTTAGGCCTTTTGTTGAAAAAGCAATCTTTAATTGTATTTCCTTGTTGCTCTCTCCAGAGGAAACTTTTGATAGTTTTTATTTTGCCAATAAGGACAGTGTTGGTTTGGTATTGATGGAGCGTAATGCCACCCATTTTGCCTATTTTGATTTTATTATTCAGGGTATAATTCTATTTCATCAGAATCAGCACATGCCTTTGGTGCGAAAGTCGGTGTTTTTGGAAAAGTTTGCCAAAGCTGAAGACCTGGCTGCAAAGAAGGGACAAAGTCTTGAAACTTATCGGAGGGAGTTATTCCGTCGCTTAGCAGATAAAGATTTATTCGAAATTGCCCGAACAGCCGATGGTAGCATTCCCATGCCCGAGTTGCCTCCTGGGCCCAATCGGGAGGAAGCTATTATTCCCTTATCCGAGTCCGCTTTCCAGGTTGAAGAAGCAATTCAGGAAGAATTGAAAGATTCTCCTTCCCATGAGGCTCCTTCTCAATTTGTTCAAGAAGAGGAAAATAGTGTGCAGACTGAGCCTGAATTCGAAGATAAACCAATCCCCCCTTCCGAAGCCATTATTAACGAGGAATCCGAGAAAACACAACCAACTGTTTCAGAGGAGGTTTCTTCAGAGCAAGTTAGCCCTATTTCGAATATGTCTAATAGCCTTAAAATGAGTGAAACAGATAAGGCTCTAGATTCCTTAGAAGAAATTAACTCTCCCAAAGAGGTAGAAGAGGAAAAACCCCAAACATTGGCAGATTTATTTCAACAAAAAACTTCTGAATCCCAGCCATCCACCGGGAAAAGAGGCCCCATTAGCCTTGATAATATTCCGATTCATAAGCAGTTTCAATTTTCTCAAAAGATTTTCTTGGGCAATAATGTTCAGTTTCGTGCATTTGTTCAGGAGATTAACACTACCCATTCTTGGGAACAAGCGAATAAACTGTTGAATGAAAAGCTCATTCAGCCTAATAATCTCAAAGAGGATGATTCCTTATTACAGGAATTTATACAAATTGTCCGAAACCGGTACGATACTGAAGGTTAAGAAGAATCAGCGGACTCAAAGTCTGTAGCTTTGGCTCAGATTCATTAACTTTGCGGCAAGTTTTATTTGTCGAATATGTCAGCTTATCAGGTTATAGTTATTGGTTCAGGGCCCGGGGGGTATGTGGCCGCAATTCGTTGTGCTCAATTGGGATTGAAAACAGCAATCATTGAGAAATACCCTACCCTTGGCGGTACCTGTTTGAATGTAGGCTGTATTCCCTCTAAAGCATTATTGGATTCGTCCGAGCATTTTTACAATGCCAGTCATTCGTTCGCGACGCATGGCATTCAGGTAAGTGGCTTGAAAGTGGATTTGAAGCAAATGATTTCCCGGAAAGATGATGTGGTCAAAAACACCTGTGACGGCGTGAGCTTTTTGATGAAGAAGAATAAAATCGATGTGTACCAAGGCCATGGTACTTTTCAGAATAGCAAAGAAGTGTTTATCAAAAAGCCAGATGGCAATACTCAAGTTATTCAAGGAGAGAAAATTATTATTGCTACAGGATCTAAGCCCGCCAGTTTACCAGGAGTAGATATTGATAAAAATAGAATTATCACTTCTACAGAAGCGCTAAAACTAACCGAAATACCCAAGCATTTAATGGTAATTGGGGGAGGCGTGATAGGCTTGGAGTTAGGCTCCGTTTATGCCCGTTTGGGCTCTAAGGTCAGTGTGATTGAATATACGGATGGATTAATTCCTGCCATGGATAAAAGCTTGGGAAAAGAATTGCAAAAAGTTTTGAAAAATCACTTGGGCTTTGAGTTCTTTTTCCAACACAAAGTGACTGGTGCGGAAGTAAAGAAAAACCAAGTTACGGTTACTGCCAGTAATAAGGCAGGGGAGGAAGTGAAGTTCACAGGGGATTATTGTTTGATATCTATTGGTCGTAAGCCTTATACAGATAGTTTGGGTTTGGAAAAGGCAGGCATAACCGTAGATGAAAGAGGCCGTATACCGGTAAATGAAAAATTAGAAACCTCCGTTCCGGGAATTTATGCGATTGGCGATGTTGTGCGGGGCGCTATGCTTGCACATAAGGCATCCGATGAAGGCGTGTTTGTCGCTGAAACTATTGCTGGGCAACATCCCCATATCAGTTATCATTGTATTCCCAATGTAGTGTACACTTGGCCTGAAGTAGCAGGGGTAGGATATACAGAAGAAGAATTGAAAGCCAATGGCACTCCTTATAAAACAGGTACTTTCCCCTTTAAGGCATTAGGCAGAGCGAGAGCTTCTATGGATACCGATGGTTTTGTAAAAGTTATTTCTCATAAAGAAACGGATGAATTACTTGGGGTGCATGGAATAGGACCCAGAATGGCAGATGTGATAGCAGAAGCGGTAGTTGCTCTTGAATTCCGTGCTTCAGCAGAAGATTTGGGGATGTTCTCTCATGCCCATCCCACTTTTGCAGAAGCGGTGAAGGAAGCCGCCTTGGGCGCTACTGGGGCAAGATACATTCATCTATAATTAAGACACGGTCGGCTCTTTGTTGTGAATTTTATCCATTTTTAGAATGCCCTTAAATCCGGATCAAAAACGAATCATTCGATTTGTTAGCGTAGCTGTCGGGATTTATTTGTCTTGGTATTTTATCTTTGAATTTTGGATTTTACCCCATACCGAGGTACATAATTATTTTACGCTCGCTTCCACCATTCTCGCTGCGGAAGTATTAAATTTTACCAATATATTACCGGTTTATTGGTCTATTAATCCGGAGAATCAGAATGTTATTATTCATCATGTAGCCAATGGGATGCGGGTGGTGAATGTAGGACATGGATGTAATTCTCTAAGTTTAATGGTCTTGTTTTCGGGGTTTATATTAGCATTCCCAGGAAAAATTCGTCAGAAGGTAATTTATATCAGTCTGGGAATTTTACTCATTTTTATTTTAAATATTTTCCGAATAGTTGGCCTTACCTGGACTTGGTACTTTCATTATAAATGGACAGATTTTAATCATAAATATTTATTCACGGCTTTAATGTATGCTGCAATTTTTGGGTTGTGGGTAGGTTGGATTCAGTGGAGTTCGAGGAAGAAATAATTTAATCGTACACAGTAAATAATTCCTTTTTAACGGGATTAATTATAATTCACCTTATATAAAAGACGGGAATTTAAATTACCTGCTAAAAACGGCGAAGGGCCCTTTAATCTAACTAACTGTCCCAACAAGATATTTTTGTAAATTTGACACTAAAATATAATTCCCGAATGTTGAATGAATTCTTTCCTGTTTAGGGAAGATTTTTTCGAAGGGATTTTGAGTTGGATATTTGACGATATAGATGAAACTAATTATGCAGCCTATGCAATTACAGATAATTGAAACAATCATTGCGCTTTTTGTATATTTATTGTTCAGAATACTAATAAATCGTAGCATTGACAAAATAGTTGAAAATAACAATACAAATAAGACGAGGGGGAAAATTGTCAAGAAGGCAATAAATTTAACCGCTCTTTCAGTGTTGCTCACAATAGTTTTTTCTGTCTTTGGGGTAGACCAATCGGAACTAGCTGTTTTTATTGGCTCGTTGTTGACGATTATGGGCATCGCATTTTTTGCCCAATGGTCTATTCTATCCAATATTACCTCTGGAATAATAATTTTCTTTAACCATCCGATTAAACTGGATGATACCATAATTATTATAGATAAAGATTATGAGATTGAAGGAAGAGTGAGTGATGTTGGCCTTTTTTTCGTAATCTTAAAAACACCGAACAATGAGCAAATAACGATACCCAATAATTTATTCATTCAAAAAATGATAAAGAAGAATATAGATTCATAATACAATCTCATTTTAATATCCCCTACAAATTTTTTTTTCTTCTGTGTATTGAAATATTCTTCGTCCCATTCTCTATTGTCAATTGATCTTACTTTTTATCTTTAAGACTCCTTCCCCAACTGTATTTACAGGATTTTTTGTAGGTGCCTAATCTCGCATTTTAGTTTATTTGGTGCAAGATTGAGTTCAATCATAAAATATGCTACCTTAGTAAAGAAGAATGAACAATCTGCCCTACCTGACTGTTGATTGATAGAAAAATTCTATAAGTGTACCTTGTTTTTGCTTAATGAGAATGAAAAGATGAAAGTTTTATTAACGGGTGTTACCGGATACATTGCACAAAGATTATTGCCTGTTTTATTGGAAAAGGGGCATGAGGTTGTCTGTTGTGTACGGGATAAAAGAAGATTTAAGAATCGCAATTATGATTCATCCAATCTAACTATAATTGAGGTTGATTTTTTGGATGCGAAAAGTTTGCAACAGATTCCGCATGACATTGAAATCGCCTATTATCTCATTCATTCCATGTCAACCTCACTGGGTGATTTTGAAGATATGGAAGAAATATGCGCCACAAATTTTAAAAATCGAATCCAAGAAACTCAAGCCAAACAGGTAATTTATTTAAGTGGAATCAGTAATACGGAGGAATTGTCTAAACATTTAACCTCCAGAAAAAATGTAGAAACAGTATTAGCGGATTCATCCTTTGCCTTAACTACTTTAAAGGCTGGAATCATTGTTGGTTCGGGGAGTGCTTCCTTTGAGATTATTCGGGATTTGGTCGAGAAGTTACCTTTTATTATTGCTCCTCGTTGGTTGAATACAAAATGCCAGCCTATAGCCATTCGGAATGTGGTAGATTTTTTAATAGGAGTGATTGGACAAGAAGAAACATTTAATCAGAGCTATGATATTGGAGGGCCGGATATACTCAGTTATAAAGAAATGTTGCTTCAGTTCGCAAAAATAAGAGGCTTGAAAAGACGCATTTTAATTGTACCTGTAATGACGCCTAGAATTTCCTCCTATTGGTTATACTTTGTTACTGCTACCTCCTATTCATTGGCAAAAAATTTGGTCAATAGTATGAAAGTGGAGGTGATTTGTAAGCCTAATAATTTAGCTCAACTATTAACTATTCATCCAATAGATTATAATACCTCACTTAGGCTTGCCTTCGATAAGATCGAGCAGAATCAGGTACTTTCCAGTTGGAAGGATGCCCAAACCAGTGATTTACTTCGGGAAGGAATTTCTAAATTTATTGAAGTTCCCTCCAACGGATGTTTTAAGGACATTCGCACACTCAGGTTAAAGGAAGATACTACTGCTTTGGAGAAAATATGGGCAATTGGAGGGAAGACCGGTTGGTATTATGCAAATTGGCTTTGGGCACTTCGGGGATTTTTAGATCAGTTATTCGGGGGAGTGGGTATGCGCAGAGGCAGACGAAGCGCTACGGATATCGTTTCGGGAGATGCACTGGATTTTTGGCGCGTTTTGTTGGCGGATAAGCAGGAAAAACGCCTGCTGCTCTATGCTGAAATGAAATTGCCGGGTGAGGCATGGCTGGAGTTTAGAATTGATGAAAATAATAACTTAATTCAAACCGCCACCTTTAGGCCTTTAGGTCTTTGGGGAAGATTGTACTGGTATTGTGTACTTCCTTTTCATGGGTTTATTTTTAGTGGTATGATTCATAAATTAGCTGATTAGAAGGGTTTTATCTCTCAGTTATATAAGAGTTTTTGCCAAGGGGAAGAAAAATTGTTTGGTTCTTCATCTTTTTTGTGAGTTTGATAGGACCATTTCCCAAAGTTTAGGAATAGTAAATGATTCAGAAAATCCGTTTTATTTAATGAAATTCTGGACATGATTGTTGTGGGCAGAGGGTTTGAAGCCTTCGCCAATGGAGAGGGGCGGGAGAGGGTATTTCTAAGATTTAATTAGGGCGTACTCAGAAAGTATAAATACTTACTATTGCTGAATTACAGACATATTAATGTTGTTTAAATGCAAGGGATTATTCCATAAACCCCAGTTTAGGGTAAACCCCGGTTTAGGGTAAACCTCGGTTTAGGGTAAACCCCGGTTTAGGGTAAACCTCGGTTTAGGGTAAACCCCGGTTTAGGGTAAACCTCGGTTTAGGGTAAACCTCGGTTTAGGGTAAACCCCAGTTTAGGGTAAACCCCAGTTT
>JBEIHC010000044.1:0-21563 GCA_040381555.1 Bacteroidia bacterium | reverse complement strand
CGAGGTTCGAAATACCCAACAAATTCCTCGCACCTTTTTTCGAAACCTGGGGGTAAATCAAAAAACAAACCACCTACCCAAATATAATTATAAAGCATCCGGGCACCACTGGCCCATTCCAATAAATTTAAAATATGAGACCTATCCCGGAAACACCAGAGAAAGGGAGTGAACGCACCAATATCAATTCCATAAGCTCCAATAGCCAGTAAATGAGAGGCAATTCTATTTAACTCTGCCACGAGCACGCGTATGTATTCAACTCGTTTGGGTAGCGTATTGGTGAGCCCTAACATTTTCTCCACTCCCATCACAAATGCCCACTCATTATTCATTGCCGCTAAATAATCCATCCTATCGCAATAGGGAATTATCTGGGCATAATTTAATGACTCAGAATGCTTTTCAAAGCATCGATGTAAATAACCCATATGAGGAACTACATCAATAATTATTTCCCCATCCGTCACAACCTCCAAACGAAGTACTCCATGTGTTGCGGGATGTTGAGGACCTAGATTCAGAATCATTTCCTCAGTCCGTAACTCTAGAATAGAGGTCCGTATCGGAGCGGATCTTTTCAATAAATCAGATTTAGAAATCTCGTTTATTTCTGCACCAGGTAATAATGGGGAATAATCCGAATTCATCTAGTACTTAATTTTTACTTCGTGATAAGAATCAGCAGGAATATAATCTTTCCGAAGCGGGTATCCTTCCCAATCTTCTGGCATTAATATTCTTCTCAAATCAGGATTTCCAGTAAACCAAAAACCCATCAAATCATAGGCTTCGCGTTCGTGCCATATTGCCGCAGCCCAAACTTGACTAACAGAAGGAAATTCTGGGAGTGCATTTTTATTATTTGGGTCTTGAACGATACAATCTGCTCTGGGTTGAGAGGTTTTTATTACCAGTTGCCGTTGATAAGGGATGGAACTTAAATGTAAAACCAGCTCAAAGGTATTGTCATTGATTTTGTCAACTGCAGAAAGACAGGACAAAGTATCAAACCAAGCACCGGGAGTTTCCTTTAACCAAGCACAAGCTTGTTGCAAAAATTCAGGACTCAATACAATTTCAGGTTGAAGAATTTCTTGTTGAAAGGAGAGGACTGATGCATTAGGAAGCAATGCTAATTGAGCCTGAATTTCATCGAATGTAAATGCTGGAATCATCTTCTTAGTGTTTCAGGTTCTACGGGAAGAAATAAACTTTCCTGGCGAATTTTCTCTTGCAACTTCAACAGCCCACCAATCAAAGCTTCCGGTCTTGGAGGGCATCCTGGGACATATACATCCACAGGGATAATGCGGTCAACGCCTTTAACCACATGATACCCATGCTCCCAATACGGCCCACCGCAATTAGAGCAAGATCCCATAGAAATCACATATCTCGGCTCTGCCATTTGTTCATATAGCCTTCGAATTCTGTCGGCCATTTTAAAAGTTACAGTACCAGAGACAATCATAACATCGGCCTGCCGGGGTGAATTTCTCGGAAAAATGCCAAAGCGATCTAAATCATAATGACTGGCATTCGTTGCCATCATTTCAATAGCACAACAAGCAAGTCCAAAACCTAAAGGCCACATGGAGGATAGTCTGGCCCAGTTGAGGAGTTCATCCACACCCGTAATTAGTATCCGACCCTGTTCAAATTGTTCATCTAGAATTCCCATAAAATTACACTTGTGGGGGAAGCTTATTCTCTTGCGAGATAGGCTTAGAAGAGTTATACAAATTATTAACCCATTGATAAGCAGAATCGGGTATTGGAGAATCAGATTGGGTAATGAGCGGATTAGGTTTTACCCAACCCAAATCACCTTGAAACCAAATCCATGCTAAACCGACTATTAAAATCAAGGAGAAAAAAAGAATTTCAATGAATGCGAAGGCCGTCCAAGCGATGTCAGCATTTAATAAATCTGGATGCGTATATACAAGTGCCCAAGGAAAAAGGAAAATTACCTCCACATCGAAGATGAGGAAAATAAGTGCCATCACATAGAAACGCATATTGAATTGAATCCAAGAATTCCCAACAGGATCTTCACCGCATTCATAGGTAGAGAGTTTTTCTGGATTGGGTCTATTTGGACGAAGAAGTTTAGAGACAATCATTCCCCCTAGGGCGGCAATCAATCCTCCCACGAGGAAGAGCATAACTTGACCGAAGGCACTGATTTGATTCATAGGTTAAAACTACGAACAAAGGAATAGAGCGCAAAATTCCCGAATCTTATCGGGTGCTGCACCCTAGTCAGGAAAGACCAATAATTTCGCCATTTTGGTAATCCATCCCTAGGGCAGCAGGAACTTTAGGAAGGCCGGGCATGCGGAGGATATCTCCGGCAACGGCTACAATAAACTCAGCTCCAGCATTCAGAATCAGATCCTGTATATGAAGAGTATGACCTTCGGGCGCTCCAAACAATTTAGGATTATCCGAAAAGGAATACTGAGTTTTGGCAATACATACAGGATAATTTATACGACCTGCCTTTCGGAGTTTACGAAGCATTGATTGTGCCTTCGCACTCCATTCGACCCCAGAGGCTCCATAGAGTTTTGTGGCAATGGCTTCAATTTTCTGCTGAGGATCTTCCTCCAAATTATAGGTAAATCGAATAGGGTCTGAAGGATTTTGATGCGCAACTTCGTCGATTACTTTAGCAAGCTCTTCAGCACCTGCTCCCCCTTTTACAAATGCTTCATTAATCGCAAAAGCATGGTTCCTTGCCTTGCACCATTGACGGAGAATCTCAATCTCCACTTCGGTATCTGATGCAAATTTATTTAACGATACTACAACTGATTGGCCAAAAGAAGCTAGGTTGTTGATATGCCGTTCCAAATTAACCATTCCGTCCTGCAGTGCTTTGGGATTAGAGGCACCAGCTTCTGCATCTGCAATTCCTCCTTGTGTACGCAATGCTTTGAGAGTTACCACTAATACTGTCAATACAGGGGATAGACCTGATTGCCGACATTTAATATTTAAAAACTTCTCTGCCCCAAGGTCTGCCCCAAACCCGGCCTCTGTAACTGCATATTCAGAATGCGCCAAGGCCATTTTAGTTGCCAATACAGAGTTACAACCATGGGCAATATTAGCAAATGGACCACCATGTATAAATGCCGGCGTATTTTCAATAGTCTGAACCAGATTCGGTTTTAAAGCATCCTTCAACAATAGCGCCAATGCTCCACCTACTCCCAACTCTTTAACGGTAAATGCCTCCTCATTTTGTTTGTACCCCAGAATGATATTATCCAGCCTTCGACGCAAGTCGTCTATATTTTGTGAGAGGCATAAAATAGCCATTATCTCAGAAGCAGGCGTAATATCAAATCCACTTTCCCTGGGAATACCATTCGTACGACCCCCTAAGCCAGTTATGACAAATCTCAAGGCCCGGTCATTCACATCTAAGACACGCTTCCAGACAACTTCTTTTAAAGCCATAGAAGTATGTTGATTCTGATATTGATAATTATCCAGCAAGGCTGCCAAAGTATTATGGGCACTGGTTATGGCATGAAAATCTCCGGTAAAATGCAGATTAATATCTTCCATTGGGAGTACTTGAGCATATCCTCCGCCGGCAGCTCCTCCCTTCATTCCAAATACCGGACCTAATGAGGGCTCCCTTAATGCCACCGTGCAAGACTTCCCAATTTTATTTAACCCTAAAGCAATGCTCACTGTTGTAACCGTTTTCCCATTTCCAGAAAGTGTCGGAGAAATGGCAGACACCAGGATTAATTTTCCTTTCGGCTTTTCAGAAGGAATGAGATTCAAATCCGTTTTGGCGATAAACTTTCCGTAAGAAAAAAGACCATCCTCCTTTATCCCGATTTTTTGGGCAATTTCAGCAATGGGTTTAAGGAGGGCAGTACGAGCAATTTCTATGTCTGTTTTCATGGCATCATTTATTTAACAAATATACTTCGTTTGATATCAAGTAGTCTAAGTTCTGGATTGGCATTTGCAACAAAGGAAAGTTTTCGTAATTCCGAAGCGTATTTCAATTCTTCATTTTCGGGAACCAATAGTTTAATTTCTCTTGGATATTGACTTTCAAAGTATCCTATATATCCTAAAGAATCTAACACGAAAAGCCATCTCTTTTGATCGATCGTATCAAGATTTATTAGTTTACAATAAAACTGCTGATAATAATTATTTCCGGAAACTATAACTGAACTAAACTTTAAAAAACCAACAAAAGGTAGTTCTCTGATAACTTCCTGATGAAATTGAGAACTATCGACTGGTCCTAACATTTGTTTACGATAATAAAATTGATTCGTCTCTATAATAGAAACCTGGGGCAATGTTTGTAGCTCAGAAAAAACAAGGGAATCAGGAGCAATTGACCGAGGCTCAACCTGCACAATACGCGGTACAATTTCATAAACTGTTTCACGCTGAAAACAAGCGGAGAAAGTACAGAGAAATACAACTAATAGAAGGAGCTTAAATAGTATTACAATTCTATTGATCATTTGCCCAATGCTAAACAAATTTAGTAAAAAAGCCGGAAGACACATTCATGAGTATCTCCCGGCTTTACAAACAATTTCAATTAAAATTACCCCTTCAGCAATCCTCTGCTAATTACAATTCTTTGTACTTCGGAGGTACCTTCGTAGATTTCAGTAATCTTAGCATCCCTCAGGGAGCGTTCAACATGATATTCTTTCACATACCCGTTTCCGCCATGAATTTGAATTGCTTCAGAGGCAACCATCATCGCGGTACGAGAGGCATATAATTTGGCGATAGATCCGCTCATAGTATAATCCAGGTGCTGATCTTTTTCCCAGGCCGATTTGAGGCAGAGTAATCGGGCAGCATCAATTTCTGTTGCCATATCTGCGAGCTTAAATTGAATAGCCTGATGGTTCATAATTTCAGTACCAAAAGCCTTACGAACTTTAGAATAAGCAAGCGATCTTTCAAACGCCCCTGAGGCAATTCCCAAAGCTTGAGCAGCTATACCAATTCGGCCACCGCCTAAAGTTTTCATGGCAAATTTGAAACCAAATCCATCTTCGCCAATGCGATTTTCCTTCGGCACCTTCACATCATTAAACTGAAGGGTATGGGTATCAGAAGAACGAATCCCTAATTTATTTTCTTTAGGACCCACTTCGAAACCGGGCATTCCTTTTTCAACAATCAGGCAATTAATTCCTCTATGTCCTGCTTCCCGATTCGTTTGAGCTACGACGAGATAAACGGATGCGGTACCGCCATTGGTAATCCAATTTTTTGTACCATTCAGAAGATAATGATCTCCCATATCAATAGCTGTTGTTTGCTGAGAAGTAGCATCAGAGCCAGCTTCTGGTTCAGAAAGACAGAAAGCCCCAATAATTTCCCCACTCGCCAAACGGGTTAAATATTTTTGCTTTTGCTCTTCGTTGGCAAAATGCTCGAGCCCCCAACAAACTAGGGAATTATTCACGGACATAATAACGGCAGCAGAGGCATCCACTTTGGCAATTTCTTCCATAGCCAATACATAAGAAATGGTATCCATCCCACCTCCTCCATATTTAGGATCTACCATCATTCCTAAGAAGCCAAGTTCCCCCATCTTTTTCACCTGCTCATAAGGAAAGATTTGATTTTCATCTCTTTCGATTACGCCGGGGGCTAATTCTGACTGGGCAAACTCGCGGGCAGCCTGCCGAATCATTTGATGTTCTTCTGTTAATTCAAAATGCATACTCTTATCTTAAATCTAATGCTGTTACAGTTCAAAGTTAGACAAATTTTCAGGGCAAATAATTTCCTATTTCAGGCAATTATTTATCATAACCAGGTTCTCTCCAAAGCCAATTTTTCTTCTCTAAGCTAAAATAAGCCATTCGACCATTTTTCTTCACCTGAAGTAAAGTATCATTGTACCGAAAAACCTCATCTAACTCCGGCTTAATCAACCATAATCCATTTGAGGCAATTACCCCCAAAACAGCGCCCTGGCGAACAATACTTATTCCATTCTTAAAATCTTCAGCCTCATCAAAAGGACCGGAAATAAAATCTTCACCTGATTTACTGATGAAGAGATACTTACCCAATTTCTGTACCCGAGCAACATCCTCCGAAAAGGGATAAGCCATTTCGTAAACAGATTTAATAATCAACTTATCTGTCGAGTCTGCATAGCCCCATTTTCCCATAATTTTTACCGGAGCTAATCCTTCGGAGAAATATTGTAAATCAGGATACCGAATTGGAATAATCACCTTGGCGGTTGTGTCAATAAAGCCCAACTTTTTTGCCTGTTCCACTTTTGCCAATCCATTCACAAAACCACCTTTGATTTGGATTAAAGCAGTGTAATCATAGTTCATCGGAATTTTCAATTCACCTGCGGTATTCACAAAACCAAATTTTCCGGCTTTCACTACCAAAGCCAATCCATCATTGAACCTAGGCTCAATCAGGTCATATTCACAAGGCAAAATGACCTCACCTTTTCGGTTGATGATTCCTAACAGATTATTTTTTCGTACGCGAGAAAAACCTTGAACACTAAACTCCTCAGCCCATTCATAGGCACAGGAGATTATAATCTTACCTTCTTTGTTAATAAAACCATATTTACCATCAGACTTAACCAGAGCCATACCTTGATCGAATGCTTCAGCAGATTCAAACTTGGCAGGTATAGCCAATTGCCCTTCCCTATTCAAATATCCATAATTATCGCCTATCCCTACAGCTGCCAATCCTTCTTTATAAGAATTAATTTCTGCGTATTCACAGGACACCACCTGCTCACCCCAACAATTTACCACACCATATTTACCCCCCTGTTTCACGATAGCCAATCCCTCTGAAAACCCTTCAGCCTCTTCATAAGCAGGAAGAATTACTTCTTTTCCGGTTTTCAAGATATAGCCATATTTTCCTGTTTTGTAGACTTTTGCCAAACCATTGGAAAAAGTATCTGCATTGTCATATTGATAATCTATCCAGACCATTCCTGTTTCATCCGCATACCCATACTGTGCATCTTTACGAATAACCAGAAGGGATTTACTGGCAGAAGAGGACTCTGTTAGTAGATCTGCTTTATTGGGGTATTCTGGGTATTTCTCCAAAAAAACTTTGTATTTCTCTGGAGAAAAATCGATTAATTTTTGGTAAATCACTTTCCAGGCTTGTGAAACATTGGGGTTATCCGGATACTGTTTAATAAAAGATTCAAAGTCATTTAATTTACCTGAAGCGGTAGCAAGAGTGTAGAGAGAATCTTTCGCCAAATCCAACCAAGGACTTTGAGTATTTTTCTCAATAAAACGGGCAAAAGCATCAGGGGTATTTGCTTCAGTTTGAGTTTCAAAAAACCTTCTATCATAATTTTCCTGAGCTTTGGCCTTGAGGACTGAACGGGTGTAAGTATCCACGAAGGCTTTCCAAACTTCCCAAGTATTTTTCTTAGCAGCTTCATCAAAAGCCAATTGATCTCTTAACTCAATAGCTTCTTCTTTTTCTTTTGCATCTGGAAACTTTTCCAGAAAAAAAGTAAAGGATTCTACGGTATTAATTCTTTTTGCTCTGGAGAATGCAGCGGTATTCAGTCGTGCAAGCAGTTGATCAAGGCTTATTTGATTGATCGCCATTTCGGCAAGGCGGGCTTTGTTTTTCTCATCAAGTGTTGAAAAAACAGAACGAGCCAGCAATAAAAACTGCTGACTGGAATCGACTTGATAAAAGGGATTATTTTCTGTCAAAAAATACGACGCCAAGCCAAAAGCAGCGCCAACAGTATCTTTCTTCATATTCTTTTCAAAAATATCCTTAGCGTCGGCAATATTGAACTTTTGTAATGCCTCAAAACCTTTGTCCACCCTCTGTGCGCGTAAATTTGTGCAGCACCCCACCATAAAAACAAAAACTGCAACTCTAAAATATAATCTCATGAATGAATAATAAAAGTGAGAACCAAAAAAAGCCTTCTCTAAGAACTCTGACACAAAAATACACAGGATTCAGGAAATATATGACCTCGGTTAGCATCTAACAGGGGGTTAGCATCTAACGGGGGGGCGTAGCATCTAACCTTTGAGTGCCTATCTAAAATCCGTGCTAAGTTTAAACCTGCTGATGCGACCATTTCCGGCATCAGCTACATACAGAGTACGATTGAGCCAAGCCACTGCTCTGGGATTTCGAAATTGCATAGGTCCAGTACCTGTTCCGCCAAAGGATACGGGAATATTTCGAGTGCCTGTTGCTCCAGGAGGAGGAGGTACACCCTCTGTTCCATTGAGCATAAACTGAAAGAGGGAATCCTTTTGAGAATCTACCACAAAAATCATATTAGAACCATCCCCAGCAAAGGCAAGACCCTCCGGCCTTAAAAATCTTCCTGGCTGCCCAACAAATCCATCTCCCTTGAGGGGATCTGTTAGTAGAAAATCTGTATTGACTTCAAAACCTGAACCATCAGTGCCTGTATAAAATCGAATATATTGAAGCCGGAAACTCAAATTAGGATCGGCCATCCCCACAATAAAATCACCTGAATTGCTCACTGAAGGAGATTGGGGTGGCTGCATCCTTGAAACGATTGAGATAGGCTTCCGAAAATAATCCTGATACAAACCTGCAATAGTTTGAACGCTTGCAGGAGTAACAAACACATCCGAAGCAGAGAATTTCAACACATTATCTTCTGGCCCCCCGATTTGTGCCGGATTATTCGAATTCCCTGTACGCACAACATAGTAACTATTATCCGATAAAATCGCTGCCTTCTTAAATCGAACCATTGTATCTGTGGAAACAACAGCAGTACGAAAATAAAAGGGATGAACTAATCGGTTGATAATTCGGGCTGAAGAAACCCCAAACTGACTTCCATTTATTTGACTTACCCTATATATAGCTGCAAGCCGATAGAGTGTTCCATTAATGGTGGTGTCAAAAGTTCCAGTAACCAATAATTCAAGTTTTCTATCCTGAACCACTGTTTGTGCCCCAGGAACCTTTATACTTCCCAAGTTTCTGCCTGCCTGATCAAATACCACAACCTCCGAACGACCCGCATCTACTGCGTAAATGAGTTCATCAAATCCAGGACTTACATCGGTCAAATCCAGGAAACCACTCATAGGAGGCTGTATCGGAATAAAGGAAACTATCTCGGTGTTGGCATCTGGAATTTCGATAAAGGACAAATCTGTTTTTTCTCCAAAAAAACCTTTGCATCCTGACATCAGGAAAACAATAACCGCGAGCGTGCTTATCCAATTCTTCATCTAGTTTCCTGATTAAGTAAAAAACTCAGTCCGAGTCTTTGAATAATTCCTAATCGTTGATGGGGTTCAGCAGCATAATCAATCATAAAAGGATGTTTCCCCATTCTGGATTTAATTCCAAGCCCTAGGGTAGGAATCCACTGATCCTTCACATTAATTTTCCATCCCCCCCGAAGGAAGAGTAATTTCTTGTAAATGCCCTCTACTCCCAACCGAATATTGGCTGCATTATCCCCGGGGTGATCTACCTGAAGCACTGTTACCCAAGACCAATTTTCTTTTTGTATTGGAACCATGGAGATCCCCATTCTAAATACTGCCGGCATTGCATATGGGTCTGGCTGAATGCTATAATCTGCGAAGCCTGAAGTATTAATAGTTCCTCTCAGCCTTGAGTCTGACCCAAAATTATGAAGTGCAACAGCGAACCGTAAGTCTTTAAAATCAGTAGTGTATAAAAATCCCACATCTGCCACACCTGTATGGGCGGAATACTGTTCAAGGTACTCCCCTACATAACGAAGGGTAAACCCAAAACTAAACATATCGGTTAGTTTGCGGGAATAGGAAAGACCTGCAGATGCGTAGCCTGCATAAAAAGTTTCTCCGGTACCGTTGGGTAGAAACTCAGTGCGCCGTTGCATTTCCCCTGAACTCAAAGCCATAGCATTGACACCCCAAGCTTGATCTCCATCTTTGGAGGGCTTGATGAATGCTGCAAAAGATTGATTCATTCCAGAAGGAAGAAGGGTGGACGATGCCGCCAAACTTAAGGAGTTAGCCGTAGCCATAGCGCCAGGATTCCAGAAGGAGGAATAGGCATCCCCCTGCAAGGCAATTTGTGCACCGCTCATGGCAGCAGAACGCGGGCTCATATCCGTTTTCAGGAAAGTACCTGCAGAAATACCCGCTCTTTGTCCGCCTAAATTAGGAAACAATTGAGCAGAAGCCCCACTAATGGCTATCCACAATAGAGTTATGAGGAAGAGCCGTTTCATCCGAATTGATAAAGAATACCGAAGAGAAAATGCCGAGGCTCCAACCAACGAGCTGGATCAAAAGGAGGAGCACCAAAATCGCGTGGATTGGGATAATTGGGATCTCGATAGGAATTCGGTAATGGATCTCCTTTACGATATCCTTTACCTGTTACCGGATTAATAATCGCAGCATTATGATTATTGAAAATGTTGCGTATCTCAGCTGTTAAAGAAATACCTTTCTTTCGATGTAAAGGAATATCTTTGGTCACTTTTAAATCAGACCAAAACCAAGGTGCTCCCACTTTTGCATACGGCTGGTCCGGAATGAATTCATAAATCGGACGACCATCTGTTTCTTTCCCTACTTCCCGCACTGGAGTATATCTCAAACCAGATTTCCAGGTTGCACTGAAAAACACTCTAAAGTTTGTCAATGGGATTCCCAATACCGTAAAATTAGTATCGGATTTTAGTACGGTGGTCAGTTTAAAATCCAGTGGTCGATCCCAAGCCAGATATTGCTCTTTGGTAGCGGTAATATTTCCTGTTGTCCGAATTTGAAGGGCAGATTCTGCGGCCGTATTAGACTTTCCGGTTGCAATTTGATACCCAGCATTTGCATTAATACGAAGCCATTTATTTACTCTTCGGTTTAAGGTTACCTCAAATCCACGAATACGGGCATAATCCTGATTTATATAAAAATTTTTAGTAACCAATCGTCCACTCTGATCTTGAATCAACAAACTGCGGCTGACAATAAAATCATACTGATCTTTATAAAATGCGGCTACTTCTAACACCAGGTTAGAAGTTAACTGACTCTTCACACCCACCTCATAAGAAACAGAAACTTCCGGATTAATAGCCGGATTACCCAGATTTGCTAAGAAGGAGCGATTCTGATAATAAGGATCTAAACCGGCATAGACAAATCGGGGATGTGGAAGCCGGGTTGCATGCGCATAATTAAAGTAAAGAGTATGATTATCTGACACTGGGAAAGTGACATTCAAGCGTGGAAGAATGCGCGCTTTAAAGCTTCTGCTGCCCAAGGGTATCGTTTGCTTTCTAAATTGTGCACGCACACCATCGGTAACTGGAGCCGAGGGGTCTTCCACACTTTTATCCGCAAATGTACCCGGTGCCCAATACATAAACCGCACCCCTAAATCGGCAATAATTCCTTTGTAGCGTATCTGATCATTATAAAACAACCCACCTGTTGCAGGATTTACTTTCCACACATCAGAGGAAGAACCTAGGCGAGTAGAAGGAATGGTCAAGGAATCATTCACCTGAATGGGTGCGCCTATCCAAGGTCGAGTTACATCTACCCACTGATACCTCTGTTCAATATGCTCCCAACCAAAACTCATATAATGAATTTTTGATGGAGACATCCAAGAAAATTTAGGACGGAATGTATATTCAGAGGCATAGTGATCATGCCATAAGGTAGAGATTCCCCCATTGTTAACCAATCCTGGGCCGGGGAAAACATAAACTACAGAATCACCTGGATTAAAGACAGTGACTGGATCTGTTACAATGGAGGCCGGATCATAAATTTGGGATAAAGTAGAAGACCGAAAAGGCCGGCCATTGGCATCTGCTCGCAGGTTAATAAAACTTCGGCCAAGGGTAAAATCCATAGCCCATTGTTTACCCATCACCCATTTGTAATTCAACACAGTCAAACTGCTTCTATGCGTATAAGTACTCGCATTATCGAGGTTCTGAGAAAAATTATATTGAAATCCCGGAGTCATAATAGCGTCATTTCCGATAATCTGAAGACTCCGGGTATTTTGATTAATGTTTAAACTATTTTGTTGGGTCAAAGAAATTTTCATTCCCGATTTAACTTGCCAGGTAAGCTTGGCTGTTCCAGACCATTTATTATCCTGACGAGGTGCCCAGAACTCATCGTTTAACTGTGAATCATCGGGAATGATGGAGCTATTCAACTGCCCTGCGGTTCCAGTATATCCAGGATTTTCATTCCGTAGGGTATTGCTCATAAATTCATCGGAAGATTCCACACTACCCCCAAAGAAATAAAACAATTTATCTTTCTTAATTGGCCCAGAAAGATTCAGATTAAAAATATCGGTATTCCAACTCATGCCCGAACGGCGATGCGCTGGATTGTATAAATCTTTATTAAAATAAGAACCCAATCTAAAATTATCTCTTAAATAAGCTCCCCCAGTTTGAAAGGTATTACTGCCTTCCCGAATTTTTGTAGCCACAACCCCGGAAGTACCGTCACCAAACTCTGGGCCTGCTCCTCCTGTAATAATCTGAACTTCCTGCACAGCAGAAGTATTCACCTCAACGCCAAAACCGGTACCGGCTAATTTATCCGAAGCATTAATTCCATCAATCAAATATTGCGTTTCATATACTCGACTACCTCGAATTTGCAATCCATCGGGTGTACGGGTAACACCTGCCTGCAAAGCGGCAACAGATTGCACATCACGGGTATTCATATCCTTCAGTTGCTCCTGCCCAATTTTCACTTCAGAACGACCGGATTCCAGATCTACCATGTTTCGTTCTCCCTCAATGACCACAGTGCCTAAAGTAGTTTCAGAACTCAACATTTTCACCTTCAATTGAGCGACTCCTCCTGACAGAATCTTTACTCCTGTTATTTGTTTTTCGGCGTAAGAGATATAAGTAATGCGCACCGTGTATTCTCCAGGTTTAATATTGGGAATTTTAAACTTTCCATTTTCATCTGCATAGGTTCCCAAATAAGTGCCCACTAAAGTAATGGTCGCACCAGCCATTCCCTCTCCGGTAGTTTCATCTACCACTTCTCCTCGGAGTTCTCCCCCTGTTTGCTGAGCCCAAAGTACCGGGAGGCAAAAAAACCAAACCAGAATGGGAAATATAATTTGTACAAATTTCCCCATTACCAATTAAAATCAACTATTAATGCTTCCTGAAGAAAACCGGGTACTGTACCTGAAGAATTCAGATAGTGCATATCCAGAGAGAAAAAGATTAACTGAACCTTTCCATTATTGCCTCTTTGCCTTGCGCCAACCACTCGAGGCCCTATCCAGCCTTGACTGGGCGTTATCTGAGCTGAGTATAAAACTTCTGAACCAATCCGGGGATGAAAAGGCGACAAACCAGTTAAAAACTGAGAAGGCGTTAATGCAGGGTAAGAAGAGCCAATTGCGGGCATGACCAAACTATCGGTTTGCAACCTTGCCTGCCCGGCACTGGTAGATAAGGTATCTATGGGCAATAAAGTAAATACCGGACTGGTGGGCACAAAATTATAATTTGTATCAATGGCAGGTAAAGAAGATAGGATTAACAACTTTCCTCCAGCATTTAAATAAGATTGGAAGGCCTGCGCGCCTGTTTCGAGTAATAAGCCACTCTCAGCCGAACCTTCTAAATTGTATGCACTGCGACTGCCGTACCAGAATACTTTATCGTACAAGGCAATCCATTCTTTAAAAGCTATGTTCCAATATTTAGGTTGATATTTTCGGTTATTATCTAATAAAGAAACAAAATCATAATTAGGATAAACTGTATTTAAGGAAGAAACATATAAACTACGAGCTGCCGGATCTGCAGGATAGGCATCTATTACTAATAAATCTGAATTTTTCTTTTTTAAATAAAACGGGCTGGTTTGTACCTCATTACTATAAGCTCCGGATTTATCTTTTCCGCGAACACTGAATTGATTTATTCCCTCTAAAATTGCCCCTGGTAGAGCATCATTGAGTAATTGAGCTTGTGTGCCTCTGAACATTTTCAAAGTACCTACACCAGAAGTAGCAGGATTATTGGGAACAAAGGTTACTAAATTAGTTTGGGGTGGCAGACTAATCCAATCTGCATTATTCATTCGAACCTGAATCGAATCTAGGGTTTCTTCTCCATCCAGATCCGTAAGGTTCCAAGACAAAGAGAATACGGTTAATACAGTATCAGCCAAAGAATCGCTTAAGGCTATTACTGGGGGAGTATTTTTTACTGGCACCACTAATTGCGCTGGGCTTGGATCTTTGCGACCATAATTATCTAAAGCTCTAACCCAAAAAGAGATATCAGCGTTTTGATTTCCGGGAGGAACCGTAAAAACAAAGGTGCTGTCTGTTTCATTGGTAAATCCCCAAGAGGCCCCAGCATTGGTTGAAATCTCATAGCCGGCGATATACGCATTTTGCACAAACCCAGTCCAATGCAGCTGAACAACTGTAGTGAGCCGCAAGGAATCTGGCAATTGTATTTGATCTAAAAATATTTTGGTATCCGGGTTTTCGCCTGGATTTAATTCTCCTTTGCGACAAGCAGTTCCAAAAAAGATAATTCCCAAACAAACAGCCCATGCCTTCCAAAGACTGGTAGGCATGGGCTGTAGTATTTTGTTTAGGATATTCATGAAAAGCCTAAAGGCGTTCTGAATGTATTAGTGATTGACTTGAAGTTTAATTACCTCAGAAGAATTGGCTGTTTTCAGGGTACAGAAATACAAGCCATTAGGTAAGGTATTCAAGTTCAAGGAATGCATTCCATTTAAACCAGTAAGAGACTGAGTAGAAATTGTTCTGCCACTCAAATCAGTTAAAGACACTGAAGTTACTTCCTCAGAAAGATTATTCCAAACCAAAGTAGCGTTGCTATTGGCTGGATTTGGATACAAGGTGATTGTTCCTTGTAGATTAGTAATTTCCGTTCTACCATTTACTCCGGCGAAATCACCTGCATTTCTGGGCAACAACTTCATGTTAGAGAAAGAGTAATACATAATCCCATTGACGAAATCCCACTCTGTTCCAACAGTTACAACAATAGGCGTAACATTCATGGTACCATCTGTTGTTTGCCAAGTAGCATCATTTACAAAGGGTACATTGAGAGAAGAAAAAGCAGAACTACTTTGACGACCTGCCAATACCCGAGTTCCGGAATTAGGCGAAAGTGTGTCTGCTCCAATACGATACTCTCCGAAATTTGTAGTAGGGTTGGTTCCATCATCACAATTTACATCTACCACTTTCACTTTTGTTCCGGTAGTAGGAATTACAGAAACCAACATTCCTTCGTACTGCTCATTCGAATTAAATCCATAAACAGTGAAGGAAGAATCTCTCAACTGCAAAGGAGTAATACTGCCTGTTCCAGCCATTACCACGCTAGAAATATTCTCCAAGCGTGTCATACCAAAATTTTCTTTAACTGTACCTGTTACCGTAACTTTATCATTCAAGTTTACCGTTCCTAAACCTGTACCAATGCACATAATACCTGCCCAAGAGGTAAGGCCTTCTTGCTGAATAAATACATAGCCTAAATCATTGGCAGAAGCAGTTACCACACCAGTTACCGTTACAGTCAAATCCCTCAATCCAGAGTTACCATTCGTGTATGGAGTATACTGAATATCGTAAATACTCGTACCATTATCATTCACAGTATAGAATAAAGGTTGTGCATTTGTTGGAGCAGGTACAGAAGGAACAGTACCTGTCAAGCTCATATTATCAGTAGCACTGAGGTAATACTTAACAAAAGAACTATTGGCCTGAGCAGGAATTGCAGCACTCCAAGTATTTCCGGAAGTATTAGTCATTGTGACTGGATTATAGGTAGTAGTTCCTACCCCTACTGCATAATACAAAGTAGCACTGGTCAAAGTGTTGGTTCCATTTGCGGTAATAGTTGCCGTGATTGTGGCAGTTTGAGAGGAGGTAGGCGTAATAGGATTTCTCTGAATATTGGTGATTGTAGGAGCTTGAGCGCCAAAAACCACATCCGAAGATTTGAAAGGATGAATCTCAAAACCTCTACCGTTATTTCCGGGACAATTATTTTTAGAATGAATAACAATCCCTCTCAAAGTAGTAATTACATCACCCACATTAGGCGCAACGAAAGTTCCTGGATTAGGAGTAGCATTAGACATTCTTTGATAAAGAAATCTGTCAGAAATATTAATCACACCACCGGAAGCATCAGTCACATCATAGCTCACACGAGTATTACCGGAGAATAAACTCACGGCTGTAACGGTAACATTACTCAACTCTACATAAACACCTTCATATTGTTCGCCTGTGGTCAACACATTATTGCGGGAGGCATCGTTCAATTGATCAATAGTAATGGGAGTGGGAGTTACTGCATTACCAGTTCCGAGTAAAGTAACAGAAGGTACTGAGGATAAAACGACGACTTCTGTTTCACCTTGAAATTCATCGATATAGCCGGTAACTTCAATGGAATCTCCAGCTACTAAATCCAGCATATCGGTAGTGGTAGTAGCTCCGGTGAAATTGACTAAATCAATTCCGGACCAAGGACCACCGCCATTTACCTGAATCCAAGTATTGCGACCACTGGAGATTTGGGAATTTACAACACCCCCAACCTTAGCATCCATAACCACTACACCGCGAACACGAATAGTATCTCCGTTGTAGGAGGAGGAATCCACGCAGTTAGAAAGTAGGGCTCCGGAAACTGTTTGAAGATCCGAAACTGTGCGAAGCGGATACTGGGCTGACACCCGCATCGTGAGCATAGCAAGCAAAATAAAAAGGAAATACTGTTTCATATTGATTATTTAAGAATTACAAATTTACCTTGGAATGACTGACCTGAATCCAAGTCTTTTACTACAAATACATAAATCCCCCGTGCAATCAGTTGTTGATTCAGAGAGAGCAAATCCCAACCATGCTCTCCTCCGGAAAACACAGCAGACTCAGGATCTGAAAAAGTCTGATACCAGCGAATGTCATTCCCGGAATAAGTGCCTGAATGACTAAAACGATCGATCAAATCTCCTGCTGCGGAATAAATGCTTACTTCAGAATTCGCGGGAAGATTGGCAAACATTAATTTACGATCTTCCTGCAACACACTCTTACCTTCCCACTCGGCACGAGCATAGTAGGGATTGGGATAAACAAATGGTTCACCATTCGCAAAATCAGGATTGGCTTTCATTCCGGCAAACACGCGCTTCAGGGTTACGAGGGGTGCGGATTCCAGAGACTCTAAATTGTTCACCTTATCTCCTGAATCAAATGCGGTTACTGCTACCCCATGTTGCCAACCATCCTGCACATTTTCAATTACATAACGATAGGAATACAGATTGGGATCTCCCTCAAATTGAATAGGCTCTTCCAATCGAATGGATTCCATCCCTGCGTCGTAGCCAATACCATTTACCCGATCATATTCACCTGCAAGAGAAAGGGCTGCGGCAATTCCCTCATTGGAGGTAATTTCAAAACCAGTGCGGGTAGTGTACACCCGGTATCCTTCAAAATCTTCTTTCTTCGAGATTGGGTCTATGGAACGCTCACTTTTATCAGTCCAATACAGGGTGATCTTTCCTTGCTCTGGCATCATCTTCACTATCGGAGCATCGGGTGGACTGGGCAATACAAATCGAGTAATTTTCCCATTGCCATCTCGATCTTCTCCCGCATCTAAAATCCCATTAAAATTGGCATCCTCCCCATTATAAGTAGTTTGTGCCCAGTTGAGATTGCGAATCAAATCTTCTTTTTGAAAATCTGTATCATTGGCTGCAGGATCCTCTCCCTTTTTGCGGGCACAAACCAATGCCAGGGTGAATTGAATTTTCTCCCCAGGCTTAACCCGTTCAAAATTTCCAATAGAGATCAGACTGGAACGATTATTGGGTTGCCGAATAAAATCTTTGACAGAAATAGGACATCCAGATCCACCATTCCAGCAAGGATCCTGATTAAGCCCAGATTTAAGCTTTCCGTATTTCGCCAAATCATCCGCTGGATAAAAATATTTTGGGTCAATACTTCTGAATTGCCAGGTATTATATAAAACATTCCAAGCAGTATCAATTGCCGGATGTCTTAATGAATCTTTGTATTCGGCGCCCAAAAATTTCATAGCCACATAACTATCGGTATATCCTACATCTCCAATAGCATCAAATTCATAGGCTGCATACAATGAATCAATATATCCATTTCCTCCTTTATTAAAAAAGGCTGAACCACCGGGCTGGGTAATATTTATATTGCGCACCACCCCATCAAACCAATAACCTGGATGAAAATTCACCCAATCTTCCGTGCCGTTGTGGGTAATGGTAAAATTCAGGATGACAAAAAAATTGGCAAAGGAATAGTTCCAATTATAGGCTTCCATATGAATGTCCGCACCCAAGGGATTATTATGCCCTTGCATGATGATGGAACCTCCCGGAGCAATTTTATTTTTATCTGTAAAATCGGAAACGAAATCTTGATGAGAAATTGCCTCGGGAGCATATAGAGGATTATCACTCAGACTGGATCTTTCAAGTAAGGTTGAGCCAGGTTCTGCACTAAATTCAAAATTGGAGGCACCAGTTGAATACCCTCTCGAATCATCAGCAGCTCCTGTTGTAACGGCGATACTGGTTCCGCCCAATTCACAACCCAGCCATAAGCCACCCTGAAAAACATGCTCGATACCCGTATTAGCCGGAAACTCGCAGGAAGGCTGAGCTTCTAAATCAAATTTCCCACTAAATGCATTGCCTATCAATCCTAAATTGGATACTGTCAGACGAATATTAGCAGCCTTGGTGAGCTTGTCATCCACAAATCCCTGTCCCTGAGCCTTAAAGCTCAGTAAACTTATCATCAGGATTAGAAGAGAGTAGCGCATTCTTGACTGCAAAATTATTTTCTTAATATTAAGCCCACATAAAGGCAGGGTAAATTTAATTCTTGCTAAACATTCGAATTACCCCATTTTGGCCATTTTCCTGAATCTTCAAGGCATAAACCCCTGTACTCAAACTATATACCGGAATGCTGGTTTCATTCAAACTCCAGAAAGGCTCAGAATCTCTCCAAACCACCCTGCCCATTCCATCGATAATTTCTAGAGTAATATCATTGGAAAGACCTCCCTGTATTTTCTTCAAATTCAAATACCCTTGAGCAGGATTTGGATACAAATCATAAGCAAATACTCCCTGCACCTCGTCTTCTACAGAAACGATGGAAGGCGTAAAAGAAAATTCTGCGGTTATGGGCAAATGGTCTGACATCCCATATAAGGCAATAGCAACTGAGGAAGGCACAGCAGTATTAGAAGGATTATTAATGGATTGATTAAATCTCAATCCGTCCTGACCAACGATTTTATAAGTTCCAGATAAATAGCGCATTCTTTGGAGATTATCCCGAATGCCTTCATTGAAGAGTAAATGATCAAGTCTGTCGTCCATCCCTCCATTCGAACCTCCATCCGATTCGGCTGTAGTGCGGGTGGATTGAGTAAACCAATTGGCAAAAGCAGAATTATTATTCCAATTCCCCAATTGATTAACCGGGTCATACATTCTCACGCCAGAATTGGCATTGAGCAATTCCTGAAAACAACCTTCTTGAGAGGAATATACATTAAAATCACCCATCACAATATAATTTCCCGGCACAGGTCGTGTGTTGAGCCAGGAAGCAATTGCCTGACTCATAGCTGCCCTATCGGAGGAATCGGCAGAGGTGTTGCCTGCCTTCAAATGAGTAAGTACAACTGTTAAAAAAGTAGTGTCATTACTTTGGGCCAGGGTAGGATCGTTGTAGTATAAAACATAAGCATTGGACTCACGCACGGGTGTGGGGATAGAATATTGAGCCTTCATCCGAAAATAGGCTGAGTCGTAATACAACATATTAGCCACCGGAGAACTGCCTGTAGAAGAAAACACCGCCCGGGTATAAGTTGGGGACAATCTGGTTTTCAGCACCTGATTTAAAATCAAATCAGCATTAGAAGCAGGAGGATTTAACTCATTCACCCCAAAAATATGTGGGCGAATATAATTGACAATAGTATCGAGATAAGCGTTTTTGGTTGTGTAATTGGAAGCGGATGGGTATTGCAGTAAATTATACACCATTACTTTCAGGGTATCCTGAGCAGAAACAAGAGGAGCCCAAAATAAAAATAAAGCAGAAATAATACAGACTTTCTGAAAATTCATTTTTAAGCATGCCATGGGAAATTGGTTCATTATAAAGGGGAAGAATTGAGACTTTTGAAATGAATTTACGGGACAAATATAGGACTATTTGCTTGATTATCGGGCATTCAGAGATTCTAAATCCATTTAGTAGTAGTTGAAAACCCAACCCTGAACGAGGTTTTTTCGTATTTTTGAGCACTATTGTAAATTTATGACAGTTTCTAAAGACAAGGTGGTTACGCTCACCTACGAACTTCGCAATTCCGGAGGGGATTTGGTGGATACCGCCACGCACGAACAACCCTTTGCCTTCATTCACGAAAGCGGCATGACGCTTCCTGATTTCGACAAAAATCTTTCGGGATTGAAATCAGGGGATGAATTTAATTTTACCCTCTCTGCCCATGAAGGCTATGGAGAAGTGGAGCAAGAGGCCATTGTTGCCCTGCCCAAAAGTATTTTTGACAGCCCGGATTTGCCCGATAACCTTCTGACTGTAGGCAATGTGTTGCCTATGCAAGATCAAGAAGGCAATCCCCTCCATGGAAAAATTTTAGCCATTGACGGAGATACAATCATGATGGACTTCAATCATCCTTTAGCCGGAAGCAGCCTACATTTCACTGGCAGAATCATTGAAATCCGAGAAGCAACACAGCAAGAATTAGACCATGGACATGTGCATGCACACGGTCATGACCACTAATCTTGTGAACTGATTTTCATTCAGAATTACAAGGTTAAACATTCATCCAAATCAAATCGTCTGCCCCTACAAAAGGCAGACGATTTTTTTATAGGGTGCAGCAAGGGATAAACACACTCTCTTGCTGAATTCCGCACAGGGAAACCCTAAACAGTGTTGACCCAAGAATTAAACCCCAAAAATTTGAATCAAAAGCAGTAGATTTTTAAGAATATGCTTCGCATATAACCCCGGGCACTTCGATACGGGCCTTAGCTGGAATTCGTTTTTACCAAAGTTGCATTATGGCCCTACTCAGCGACCGGGGATTTTAAAAAATATTTTTTTGTTTTTTTGAATGGCGTACCAGCTTAATTCCATTTAAAGTGACTTAAAAGCCTGAATTATTTCAAGCTGACTTCCGCACTGGGACACCCTAAACAGGATTCACCCAAGAACAATATCCCAAAAGTTAGATAAAAAAATGCTTCGCATCTAACCCCGGGCACTTCGATACGGGCCTTAGCTGGAATTCGTTTTTACCAAAGTTGCATTATGGCCCTACTCAGCGACCGGGGATTATAAAAAAATATTTTTTT
>JBEIHC010000043.1:0-22026 GCA_040381555.1 Bacteroidia bacterium | reverse complement strand
GCTATCCCCTGGGTTGCTGTGGTAGGAACCCGCACACCAGATGAATACGGGAGAGAATCTGCGCGCCAAATAAGTGAATCGCTCACCCAAGCAGGGGCTGGAATTTTAAGTGGGCTGGCTTTCGGAATAGATATGGAGGCACATAGGGCATGCCTGAAACAAGGGGGAGTTACCGCTGCTGTGTTGGGACATGGACTGGATAAAATTTATCCGCATCAGCATCGTTCCTTATCTGATAAAATTATAGAGGGGGGAGGATTGCTCATTTCAGAATACATCAGTGGCACCAAACCAGATGCAGTGAATTTCCCTACCCGAAATAGAATAGTTGCTGGTATGTGTCGTGCCATTTTGGTTATTCAGGCAGCTAAAACTGGTGGCGCATTGATTACAGCAAAACTGGCATTTGATTATGACCGGGAAGTTTTTGCTTTGCCTGGTGACATACATAGAAAGCCCTCTGAGGGTTGCAACCTGTTAATCAAAGATCAATATGCGAGATTGTTTACCCAAACTCAGGACATACTCGACCTATTGCGCATCCAGGAAAACAAAGGAATACCCGCACAAATGACTTCAAAATTGCAAGAAGAAGGAATTCTTCTTTCCGTAGAAGAAAAGCGTTTAGTCCAGTTAATTGATAGTGGAGTACAGATTTTAGACGAGTTGCTCCATGCTGGAGATTGGTCTATTGCCCGACTTCAAGGAATTATACTTGCAATGGAAGTGAAAGGAATCGTCAAGATGCTTCCTGGAAGAAAAGTTATTTTATCCAGAAAAATTCCGCTTTAATCTACAATCGATTATCTCTTGGTTTGATGATAAAATTGACAGGAATTCTAAATTGACTTACCTCCAGCTTTCGCGGGATAACCTGGTCTGCCTGAGTAGTTACAATCAATGCCGCCGTTTTCCGGACCGTTTTCAAGGGAATGCGCCCATCCAATCCCAAGGTTAAAAAGTTTACTTGTGCATCCTTTTTACCCTCAAACAAAGTCGGGTCTATTCTATATAAATCCGTCACATAGTAAAATATATATTCCCCTTTTTTCTGTACACGATATTCTGCACATTTGATATTGAGAACAAAAGCAGAATCGCCTGTAGCCACTGCTTTGGGAGGTTTTATTTCTGTATTTAAACTTTCTCGTTTATCCCTTCTGTAAGCCACCTCATTCGTCATATCTAAAATATACAATTCAGAGGAGTCTGCAATATACAATCTTGTCAAGGGGAATTGACCTTCATGCGTATGAATAATAAAATTGTTATCCTTGAAATGCATATCCATTTTAGTGCAAGGTTTATTATTCAGCAAGATGCTGGCCTCCGGACCTGTGATGTCAATAGAATATTTGATGGTCCCTTCAAAGTTTTTCTTCTGAACATTCTGCACAACCTGAGCAAAAATCTGCATTCCTAAGATGGAGAAAATAAAAAATGGCACGATCTTTTTCATACTAATTAAAATAATAAAACGCTTGTTTGATGGTTTCGGTATGTGCAGCTATAAGTCTATTGAATGAAGTATGATACCCTCCGCCCATAACGGAAACGATGGGAATCTGAGATTGAAATGCCATCTCAAATACAAAACGATCCCTTTCTTGAAGTCCTTGAAAAGATAAGCTAAACCTACCTAATCGATCATTCTCTAGTACATCGACCCCACTCTGATAAAAAATTATGTCTGGATTTACGGTGCAAATAATTTCTGGCAAGGAAGAATATAAACGCGGCAAGTAGGATGAATCTCCCGTTAATGCGGGCAACTCAATGTCAAGATTAGATATTTCTTTACGCATCGGGTAATTATCCTTACAATGCATAGAGAAGGTAAACACCCGATCATTTTGTTGAAAAATCGCCGCGGTTCCATTTCCTTGGTGCACATCTAAATCGACAATCAGTACTTTTTGAATCTTATTTTCAGCTAATAGACAGGAAGCTGCAATCGCTATATCATTCAATACGCAGTACCCTTCCCCATACGAATGAAAGGCATGATGCGTGCCTCCTGCTAGGTTTATCCCAATGCCGTATTCAAGAGCATTTCGGGCAGAGAGTAAAGTCCCCCCTGCTGAAGAAAGAGAGCGATCTCTTAAGGCTATTGTCGCTGGAAAACCTATTTTTCGAATTTCTTTATCTGAAAAGGAACAGTCTTTAATTCGCTGCCAATATTCAGAAGAATGACAGGTCAGCACTTCGTCTTCCTGAACCAATGGGGGAAAAATAAGTTGCTCTGGCTGGATAATTCCCTCATGGAGTAATTGAGCTTGCACCAAGCTATATTTTTCCATCGGGAAAGGATGATTTTCCGGTAAGGGAATGACATACTGCTCCGAACTTGTCAGATAAATCACCAGGATTGGGGCGTTTTATTCAAGAAATTACGAATTCCACTTTTGCAATCTTCTGTACCTCTTGAGTGGGCATTCATACGCGCAGCGAATTGTAACCCTTCGTCAAGAGACATATTTTGTACATCGGCTATCATCTTTTTGGTAACCTCCATGGAGGTGTAGGAGTTTTCTGCACAAAGGCGTAGGGCAAAAGTACGAACAACATCCACAATCTGATCTGCGGGAACAACCTCGTTGATGAGCCCAATTTTTTCAGCTCTTTCAGCTGTAATTAAGTCCCCTGTGAGCAGCAATTGTTTGGCTTTCCCTTCTCCAATTTTCCGAAGTAAGAATACCATCACAATTGCCGGAAGAAATCCAATCTTCACTTCGGTATACCCAAATTTAGCTTCCGGAACACTAAATGAAAAATCTGCAAGCGTAGCAAGCCCGCAACCTCCAGCAAGGGCGTGGCCTTCAATTTGGGCAATGACAACTTTATTCAGACGATAAATTTGTTTGAATAATTCCATCAAATGGGCTGAATCCATCAGGTTTTCATTATAAGAATATTCCTGAAGCTTGGACATATAGTCTAAATCTGCGCCTGCACAAAAAGCTTTCCCATTTCCCCGAAGGACAATCACTTTAACCTCGGAGCTTTGCTCCATCCAAGCAAATGCGTCTTTAAGTTCGCGAATGACCACAAAGTTTAGGGCATTTCTTTTGTCTGGACGATTGAGGGTAATATAGCCAATTCGTTCAGATACTTCGGTTTGAATGTACTTGTATTCTGTTGCTTCCATGATAATTCACCGTTTGAATTTCTTCAGGTAAAAATACCAAAAAAAATCAGGCAGACCCTAGGAGCCTGCCTGATGTTTTTTTTGGGGAAAAAGATTACTTCAAATTGATCTGGTAGTCTTTATTGTTGTAGGTGAGGATTGCTTTATTGTCGCAAGTTCCATCTCCATAATCCAACTTTCTTTCCTTGCTATCGCTGGTCAAAGTCATTTTACCGGAAACCAACCATTTGCATCCAACGATTTTTTTCAATCCTTCATCAATTGTAATGGAGAATTCATCGCCTTGACGATTTTTACCGGATGCAGACCCTGTAATTACATACACATCATCGGAAGGCGAAAGGGTGGCATAGCCTTGAGTCCATTCGCGCGTACGAGTTGAATTCCAGGAAATAGTGCCATCACTTGTTTCATAAGAGCAATTTTCGGCTTTTACGGTAAAGGTGTAATTTCCATTGCTACCCGGACCATTATTGGTAGCGGTATGATTCCAAACTAATTTATTGTCATCCACAAAATAATTTTCAGAACGATGGGTAATAACGGTGCCAGCATCCCTGTATTTTCCTGACCAAGTGGCAATTAGCTTGCCTCTTCTGTTTTTTCCATCCCAGTTAGAGCATAGACAATTAGTAGATCCAAAATCGATAGTTAAAGTACGGGGGGTAACGGTAGTGTCCATGGTTGCAGTTGCACAGGAAGGCAACCACGCTCCGAGGCTATCTGTTTTCTGTCCCCCTTGTCGAGCGGTAGCATTTAAGGCATCCACGATAATGGAGGATTCAGATTCTGATGCAGCATTATCTTCGGTACTGGTTTGGAAAGATTCCCGAACACTCTTGCGGTTGCCACAGGAGGATAGTAAGGATAAGAGTAAAATGGCTGTCATAAAAGACCAGCCGGCTGATACTAAGGAGGTTCTTTTCATAATGGGTGTTTAAATTATTTGTAGATAGGACGAAACAATCGTGCCAAAGTTTAATTACGATCAAAAATAAATCAAAACTTCCCTTAATCCAACAAGTTCCTAATATCGTCCTCTGTAAGAGACTTGAAAAACTCTTCCTCCACCTGTATGATATCTGAAGCTATTCGGGATTTTTTTTCTTGCAACTTTAGAATTTTCTCCTCAATTGAGTTTAATGTTATAAAACGATAAATAAAGACTGTTTTACTTTGACCAATCCTATGAGCTCGATCTGTTGCTTGTCTTTCAACAGCAGGATTCCACCAAGGATCTAAAATAAACACATACTCCGCAGCAGTGAGGGTTAACCCTGTTCCACCAGCTTTCAAGCTAATCAGGAAAATTTGAATATCCTCTTGAGTTTGAAATTTTTCTACCTCTCCCATTCGATCTTTGACTGAGCCATCAATGTAGGCATATTTAAGATTTCTACTTTTGAATTCCTTTTGCAACACATCCAGCATTTTAACAAACTGAGAAAATATCAGCACCTTACTTCCTTTTTCTACAATTTCAGTGACCATGCGATTCAGCTCCTCGAATTTTCCGGAGGGAATATCCGGATAACCTGTGATACCAGGATATAATGCCACCTGTCTTAATTTTTGAAGACCTGCCAATAGATTAAAGCGACTTTTAGCTTCCCCAAGTACAGATAAATCCTGCATGTAAGCGTTTCGATATTTGCTCTTTTCCTGTTCGTAACAAGAGGCTTGTTCCTCTGTCATCTCACAATAATGTACCTGCTCCACTTTGGGAGGAAGCTCTGTCGCTACTTGTTCTTTAGTTCTTCTTAAGATGAAAGGTTTAATTAGTGATTTAAGTTTCTCCGCTTTTAGGATATTTTGCTCCTTGTCAATTGGATTGGCATAATAATTTCGGAAAAAAGTTTCTCCTCCCAACAAACCCGGATTGAGGAAATTCATTTGAGACCAAAGATCCATCGTTGAATTTTCAATGGGCGTTCCGGTAAGAGAGATTCTTCTTCTTACAGAAAAATTTCGCAATGCCTGTGCTGTTTTCGATTGGCTGTTTTTGATGATTTGGCTTTCATCCAAAATCATGGTGGCAAATGGAAAATCTTTTAACCAAGTTTCATCATTTCGAACCACTCCATAAGAGGAAATGATTACATCATACTCCGGGAAATTCGTAATCTCTTTTTCCCGCTGCAATCCTCGGTACACTAAAATCTTTAAAGAAGGGGCGAATTTTATCGCTTCCTGATACCAATTATAGAGCAGGGAAGTGGGCATAACCACCAAGATTGGGCTTCCTGGGGTTTTCTCAACCAGATATTGAATAAAACATAAGGCTTGCAAGGTTTTCCCGAGCCCCATATCATCTGCCAAAATCCCCCCACATCCATATTCATTTAAAAAACAGAGCCATTCAAAGCCTGATTGTTGATAGGGTCTCAAATCAGCTGTCAGGCCTTGGGGTTTTTCTACTTTCTGAATGGATTCAAAATCTGCCAGCTTTCTCAGCTCCTCTTTGTTAAAATCGGGTACCTGTTGTAATAGACCGGCATGGTATTTTCGGATGCGTAAATGCTCTTCATCCTTTTCTGCAACCTCTAGGAGATGTCGAAAATCTGTGAACCATTCATTGGGTAGGAGTATATTACTTCCATCCGGCAATTTAAAATGCCGGATATTTTGAATGATATTTTTTTTGAATTTTAAAAAGGGAATGGCAAACCGACCAATTTTGACAACTGCATGAATGTCAAACCAATCTCCGGAAGATTTGGTCTCAATCACTAACTGAGGCTTATCAAAATTGATGGTTTCCCCACTCTCATCCTGGACGATATCGAAGCCTTTCTGACGAACGGTATCCGCATATTCCATCAGCCAATCAAACGCTTTGTCCCGGGCGAAGCTGAATTCAGCATTAAAGCTATTTATTCCATAGAGGGTGTCCAGGAAATCACGCATTTGCACCTCGGCTTCTAGGTCCCTTTCTATCCGTTGGTAGGCCACCAAACCTTGAGCATTTTTAATTTTCTGTACAAAAAATGGGTTGCGTGCTGCGACAAAGGGATATCGAAAAGAACCATATTGAACTTCGGGCTTTAAAGTCAAAATTTGATTGGGCTCCTCCCGGATACAGAGAAGAAATCTAGGAGCTTCCTGTATTGTTTGAATATCAAAGCCGCTAGACTCAATTTTATAAGAATTTCGTAACAAAGGCTCTATAAACTTAGAGTGAAATTCAGACTCAATTGTCAGTGGAATGGAAATAAATTTCCGGCTCAAGAAAGGTTCCAGCTTTTTGCCATCTACATCTCCATCTAATCTGAAAACATCTTTTTCCAGTAGAATCCACGATGGTTCGGCACAAATTATTTTGGTTTCCTTTCCCTGACTCGATAATAGATCAGGAGGAAAATCCAATTTTTTTCCTTGAAATTCTAAAGTAGGGTAATAGTTAATGTCATCCTGATTCCGTTGAAAATGAAAAATAACTTGAGCTCTTTCAGGATGCAAATTGAGCTTGACCCCTGCTGGATTACCATTACTAGCCATTATATAAAGATCCTTCTGATTTTCTGTCAAAACAGTTAAAGCTTCATTGAGCTTCTTTTGGATACTTTCTATAATCCTTTCTTTAAACGCACCCTTAAAGCGATTTCGAAAAAAATCTGGGGCTTTAATGACTTCGCCTCTAGAATTTTTCTTTACAATCACCTGAGGGGTAATCTCATAGAGAAGTTTTACCAAATATTGGTCGACTCCATCCATACCCTGAATGAACTCAGAAGCATTATCCGGTAAAATTCTTTGATGCGTGAGAGTAAATCCTCCTTTGGAATTCAGTGCAATGATGTGGGAAGAAATCAGGTAGCCCAAATATTCATGCTGATAAACAGAATAAACTAATGCAAACGGATTTTTAGGATCGACTAGGAGAGCTGCCATTTTGGACCAAACTGCAAAACTACCAAATTACCCGCGTCTGGATATATGTTTTATTAACATCCTATAAAAATATATTAAATTGATTATCAAATAGATAAGAAATATTATCATTAAAATATGCCAAAGTCACAAACGAATGGTTCTGCCTTTCTGTAGTTTGTATTGTTTCCTCAACTGTTTAGTATAGAATTTAGGGAATTGTATTTACAGAAATTAAGTTACCAGTCAGATGAAAGCATATTTAGAATATTTCGAAAAAGGGTATCAGTATCTTGAATACCAAGATTTGGCCAAACAATTACTCAGTGAAAACAAAACTTCCGGACTTAATCAAAGCCAAGAAATGGTCGATTTTTCCAAGTTAAATATACATCGGGTGGATCGTATTTTAAAGAAAGGAGAGATTGGGATAGACACTCAAAAGAGCTTTCAGGAAATTTCTGAGCCATTGTTCATTTTGGCAATCTCAGAATTCTGGTGTGGCGATGCAGCTCAGAATCTTCCTTGGATTTACCTTATGGTTAAAGACATTCCAGCCATTCAATTTCGTGTTGTCTTTAGAGATGAAAACCCTGAATTGATGGATTCTTTTTTAACAAATGGCTCAAAATCAATTCCAAAAGTAGTTTTACTTAATTCAAAAATGGAAGTATGTGCTACTTGGGGACCTCGCCCTGCTTCTGCTCAAAATTTAATTTTGGAGAACAAAACAAGCAATGCTTTGAGCAAAGAAGACCTGCACAAAAAACTTCATATATGGTATGCTCTCAATGAAGGTAAGGAAATACAATCCGAATTTTGCTCAATAATAGAGCATTGTACAAAATCGTATATTTGAATACTAATTACAGATTTATGCAGTTTAAAGTAATTCTCTTAATCGGCGGAATAATTTTCGGGAATTCCCTTTCATTATTTGCCCAGCATCCATGCTCAGATTACCGAGTGAAAGTAAAAAGAACACAACCAGTCGTGTCGGCCAGAGTGTCAGCTGCGATGATGGACTATGATGTCAGCTTTTACAAATTAGATTTAGCCATGGAGCGAACCAATACCAATGTGGCAGGTTCTGCAACTCATAAATCCAGAGTAACTGCTACCTCCTTGAATTCTTATATTTTCGAACTTCATCCAAACTTTACGATAGACAGCATTCAAGTCAACCAGGCGAATGTCGCTTTCTCCAGAAGTGGAAATTCAGTAACTGCTCAATTAAACAGCACCGCTAATCAAGGAGATTGGTTGGAAGTACAAATTTGGTATAATGGCACTGCACCCAATTCTGGACAAGCTGCTATTGGAAACGGCTTATCGAATGGTACCTCTCAATCTTGGGGAAATCGGGTAACCTGGTCATTAAGCCAGCCCTATGCAGCCTATGAGTGGTGGCCTTGTAAACAAAATTTAACCGATAAGGCAGACTCTTGTATGGTAATCATCACAACGGATTCTACCAATAAAGCAGGCTCCAATGGATTGCTCATTCAGACTCAAACAATTGGCTCGAAAAAAAGATATACCTGGAAGTCCAACTATCCCATTGATTATTATCTAATTTCTGTATCCATTGCAAAGTATGTGGAGTATTCTTTTTATGCTAATCCTGTTGGATCGGCCAATCCGGTGTTAATTCAAAATTATATTTATGACAACCCTCAAACCTTGCCCAATTTTCAGGCAGATATCGATGAAACCAAAGATATGATGGAGTTGTTTGCCACTCTGTTTGGCCCCTACCCTTTCGATGCAGAAAAATATGGTCATTGTATGGCGCCCTTTTCAGGTGGAATGGAGCATCAAACCATGACTACTCAAGGGTTCTTTAATTTTGAACTAACGGCTCATGAGTTGGGTCATCAGTGGTTTGGAGACCATGTAACCTGTGCTACTTGGAGTGATATATGGGTAAATGAAGGATTTGCCTCCTATTCAGAATATCTCGCTTTACAAGGCTTACACCCAACAGATGCGGCCCTACACATGCAGGATGTGCACAATAATGTGATGTCTCTAACGGATGGTTCCGTTTGGTTTACGGATACCACCCAGGTTAATCGAATATTTAGTTCAAGACTTACTTATAATAAAGGATCAGCTGTCTTGCACATGATTCGCTTTGAGTTAAATGATGATTCCGTTTTCTTTAGAGTGTTGAGAAAATACCAACAGCAATTCGCCTTTGGAAATGCCACCGCCCAAGATTTTAAGCAATTATTAGAAACTGAATCGGGTAAAAACTTCACAACATTTTTCAATCAATGGTTTTATGGAGAAGGCTATCCTACATTTTCGGCAAAATGGTTTCATAAAAATGGAGTCTTTTATCTACAATCCACGCAAAGCCCATCTGCTCCAAGCGTAACGCCACTTTTTACAACTCCGTTGGAATATAAACTCACGCGCGGAGGGGGACAGGATACAATTATTCGCTTGTCTTTGGCGCAGGCTTCCGACTTCTTTTCTCTTCCAGTTGCAGGTACGGTTAGTTTTGTAAGTATTGACCCCAATAACTGGGTCTTAAACCAGGTAGGTACCGTTACCAAAGATTCTTCCATTTTACAATTTGCCTCATTGGAAAACACAGGAAATAATGAAGACTGGGTTGACTTTGGAGCCAATCCATTTCAGGATTTTATTTCTATAAAGGTTTTGGCTGGGGTTGGAGAAGGAATTGTAAGTGTGTTGGACACTCAAGGTAAATTACTCATGCAGTCCCAGATGAATCAGGGCATTTTGAGATTAAATACTGCGGGGTTATCCATTGGCAATTATATCGTTGAATACCAATCAAACAATGGACAAAAGTTTAGTAAACATCTAATCAAAGTTAATCCATAACTCATGGATTAAATTCAAAAATCAAGCGGGCGAATCTAAACATTCGCCCGTTTGTTTTTGAGGGACAACTAAAATCATAAGGTTCCCTACCCGTAATTATTGGAAATTATAACATGCATTTTGCAGAATAACTTTTTTCCTCTCTAGTTTGCTTTGCGCCCTAGCGCAACAGTAGAGCCAATCTTGACAGGTTAAAAGGTCATGGGACTATTTGCATTTGCGTAAATGGTAATTGGATTAATTGATTTATACACTCAAATCTATTTAACTTATTTATAATCATCTTCATGCAAAAAAGAATAGAATTTTTGAATCGTACTACTGCAAGGCTTTTTCTGCTTTTCTTCTTTCTGATTATGAGTGGCTGTGCGGATGTAGAACCGGAAGTTTCAGAATGTTTACAAGGCCATACTTATGGATTTTGGGCGGGATTATGGCATGGCATAATTGCCCCCGTTTCTTTTGTGGGTAGTTTATTTTTTGATGACATAGCCGTTTGGGCAGTCAATAATAATGGAGGCTGGTATACCTTTGGTTTTGTGCTAGGTTCCGGAATTATAGGTGGAGGCGGAGGCTCAGCAGCTAGAAGAAGATCCTCTAGAAGCTGAGGCTTTTCTCAGTTTATCATTTATGGCAATTCCTAATCCATGAGAAGGTACCAATTCCGCAATTATTTGGGTGAATCGAGCAGACTGATCCAATTGCCGCATTAAGGCAAATAAATTTCGAGCCGCAGTTTTAAGCTCAAAATCTGGGGCCAGAATAAATTGTCGATCTTCGGGAATATCCTTTTTTACTGTTGAGAAACGAATCCAGGCTGTTTGGGGAGAATCGACCGATGCAGGGGTATCTAGGCATAGTCTTTTATGGGGAGCATAATGAAGATCCAGCATTCCCGGGGCAGTTGGGTGTTCGGAGGAATGAATCCAACGAATAGGAAGCCCACTAATATCTGATAACTGCTCTGGGGTAATTGCTCCCGCGCGAAGTATTTCTACCCCATTGGGCAGAACTCGAATTACGGTAGATTCAATGCCCACTTTGCAGGCCCCTCCTTCCAGAATTCCATCAATTAATCCTCCTAGTTGATCCATCACATGGCTGGATTGTGTGGGACTGATGTATCCAAAGGGATTTGCACTGGGAGCTGCCAACGGGAATGGGAGCATTTTTAACAAATCTAAAGTAAGTGAATGGTTTGGAACTCTGAATCCAACCCAATCACTGCCACTGCAAACAATATCCGGCACCAGGTTATTTCTCGGAAGTAAAATAGTTAAAGGGCCAGGCCAGCAGGTCTGCATAAATCTCTCAGCCATATTGCTTACCTCAAGCACTAAGGGCAGAATGGCCTCTAAATTGAAAACATGTAGAATGAGCGGATCAAATGTAGGACGATTTTTTATTTCGAAGATTCTACTCACTACTTCTGGTTTGAGTGCATTGCCAGCCAAACCATAAACTGTTTCCGTTGGAATCGCACAAATGCCATCCTGAATTAAGATTTCCGCAATTTTTGATACTTGAGAAGTCTGAAGCATACAACAAAATTAAGTCTTTCATCCTTCCCTATTTGAATAAGATTCATCCTTATAAAGAATTTCAAGGATTCAGAGTCAGTTCGAAACTGAGCAATGAATTTACTTAGGATAATAAATTTTCAATCTTTCGGGAATGATTGCCTTGTTCGCTCTATGGTGAGATAGGGTTGAAAGAACTTGAAAGCCAAATCATAATGGGAGAATTTCCTCAATGCTCCAAGAATTTTCTGTAATTTTGCATTTATAACATGGGATTCTTCGATTTTTTTACCAAAAAAGAAAACAAGGAAAAACTTGATCAAGGCTTAGAGAAAACCAAAACAGGCTTTTTTTCGAGATTGAATAAGTTGATCCTTGGCAAAAGCACTATTGATGAGGATGTTTTGGATGAATTAGAAGAAATCCTGATCGCTGCGGATGTTGGGGTGAATACGACCTTGAAAATCATTGACCGCATTCGTATTCGGGTTTCCAAAGATAAATATACCACCACTGCTGAGCTGGATACGATTTTGAAGGATGAAATCGCTACCCTACTGGCCGAAAATAATTCCTCAGATTTAACCGGATTTGGGCTAATACCTCTAAACGACGGCAGTAAACCTAAGCCTTATGTGATTATGGTGGTGGGAGTTAATGGAGTCGGAAAAACCACGACCATTGGGAAATTAGCTTGGCAATATAAGCAAGCGGGTTACTCTGTTTTATTAGGTGCTGCCGATACCTTTCGAGCAGCCGCAGTTGAGCAATTAAGACTTTGGTCTCAGCGGGTGCAAGTACCCATTGTAGATAAAGGTATGAATGTAGACCCAGCATCTGTTACTTTTGACGCAGTTAAACAGGGAGTGGATTCCGGAGTGGATATTGTCATCATTGACACAGCAGGCCGCTTGCACAATAAAGTTCATTTGATGAATGAGCTGACTAAAATTAAACAAACCGCTGGGAAGGTAATGCCAGGCGCCCCGCATGAAATTCTTCTCGTACTGGATGCCTCTACTGGGCAAAATGCAATCCAGCAGGCTTCCGAATTTACAAAAGCCACTCAGGTAAGTGCTTTGGCACTCACTAAATTAGATGGCACCGCCAAAGGAGGCGTTGTCATTGGAATCTCCGAGCAGTTTAAAATTCCTGTCAAGTACATAGGTGTAGGAGAAAAAATGGACGACCTTCAAATATTCAATAGAAAAGAGTTCGTAGATTCCCTTTTCAAAAAAAATTAATTTCTTTTAGTCTTGAAAACTAAATCTCACCGCAAACCTAAGGTCAATGTGATTACTTTAGGTTGTTCTAAAAACATTGTGGATTCTGAAGTATTGCTGGCCCAACTTCAGGGAAATGCAATACCTGTCGCCCATGAAAATGATCTAAATGCCAATATCATTGTCATTAATACCTGTGGGTTTATTGATCGCGCAAAAGAGGAATCTATCAATACTATCCTTGAATATGCAGAAAAAAAAGAACAAGGTGAAATTGATCAATTGTTCGTTACCGGCTGTTTATCCGAAAGGTATCGAGATGATTTAGAAAAAGAAATTCCGGTTGTGGATGCTTGGTTTGGCACAATGGAATTACCCTCCTTACTGAAGAAATTAGGTGCAGATTATAAACAAGAGCTTTTAGGAGAAAGAACCCTTACCACGCAAGCTCATTATGCCTATCTGAAAATATCGGAAGGATGCGACCGCCCTTGCTCATTTTGTGCTATTCCCTTAATGAGAGGGAAAAATCAATCTCGCTCTATAGAATTCCTAACTCAGGAGGCAACTTTCCTAGTTTCAAAAGGAGTAAAAGAAGTAATTTTAATTGCTCAAGACCTGACTTCTTATGGATTGGATCTTTATGGCTCGCGAAGGTTAAATGATTTGTTAATATCCTTAGCTGGAGTGCCAGGGCTGGAATGGATTCGGTTACAATACGCCTACCCTTCTCAATTCCCGGAAGAAATACTCGATACCATTCGGGATTATCCGAACATCTGTAAATATCTCGATATGCCTTTGCAGCATATCAGCGACAAGATGCTTAAATCCATGCGAAGAGGAATTACCAAAAGGAGAACAATCGAACTGTTGAAAACCATTCGCGAAAAAGTACCTGGTATTGCCCTTCGTACCACTTTAATCGCAGGTTATCCTGGTGAGACAGAAGAAGACTTTCAAGAATTGGTCGACTTTGTTCAAGAACAGAAATTTGACCGATTGGGTGTATTTACCTATTCTCATGAAGAGAATACCCATGCCTATTCTTTGGAAGATGATGTGCCGGATGCGGTAAAGCAAGAACGAGTGGAGGAAATAATGGAAATACAGCAGGATATTTCCCACGCATTAAACCAAAATAAAATAGGCAAAACACTCAGAGTATTAGTAGACCGAAAGGAAGGCAAATTCTTGATTGGCAGAACAGAAGCTGATTCCGCCGAAGTAGATAATGAGGTCATCCTTCGGGGTAATATTCAAAATGCACAGATTGGAAATTTTGTAACAGTAAAAATTGTTGAGGCAGAGGAGTTTGATTTGATTGGGGAAGTCCTTTAATATGAATAAATATATATTTATATTTATTATCGGTTTCATACCCTCAGTTTTCTCTACCGTGCATGGAAGAAGCAATGTTTTTAATTTTTCCTGTCAGAGAATTTTTAATGCCAATCAATCCGCTAACACACAAATATTACTAGAACTCCCAGCTATAGATACTTTTTCAGATAGAGGAGAGTACAAAGTAAACTTCCAATTTCGAAAGGGAAATCGATCGGTTTATGAAATTTCCAGATTCGTGGAATGTACCCAGGAAAGAAATTTATTTGAGTTCTGGTTGAATCTTCCCGATGGATATTATGAAGTATGGGCAGAAGCCCAGTTAGTGAATCAATCTTTCCCAATGATCTCAACACAATCATTTCAAGGAAGAGACTTATTGAAATCCTGTGTTGTATCGGATGTAATTTTGCTCAACGCGACCACTGGCAAGCCTGTATTAGATAAGGATATCCCAGGATCAGGACAGAAGTTTAATTTTAGCTGTGAGGTATACGCTGCCAATGCAGGCCTGATAACAGCCCGAGCGGTTCTCTATCATCAGGATGAGAATCCCTATTCAGATGCAGCTGGGAAATACTCTTCTTTAGGCCAATATTCAATACCCGTACAAGTAGATAAAAATGGCCGATTCAAGTTTGAATCTTCCCTACCTGCAGAATCACTTGAGTCTGGTAGTTATCTCATTGAAATTTTTATTTATCAGGAAGATTTAATCATCGCTGAATCGAATTTATCCTTTAATATTCTCTGGCAAAATGTGCCGAAAATTTTGCTAAACCCAGAGAGCTATTTGCCCTACATGATTTGGAAATTTCCAGATCGAATTATTCCTGCAGCACTTTTGGAGGGAGATGCATTCTTTCAGTATTGGAAGATGCAGAATGAAACAGAAAACTCCTATCCCTATGCCGCCTTGGAAGAATATTTTCAACGGGTGAATGCTACCGATGCATTTACCGGGTATCCTGAATCTTGGAAGAATGCTCTTGGAAAATATTATATTTTATTAGGCACTCCAGATTCGATAGAGAAAAAAATAATTGGGGAGGATAGTGTGTTAACTTGGAGATTCCATGCTCCCCCACTCTGCAAGTATTTTATAAAACCTGAGGGGACGAATGAATGGGAAGAGCTTTCCTCCTCTCATACCCTGCGACTGAGCCTTAATTAGAATGAGAATATTTAAGAATGATTTCCTAGAAGCGGCGACCGAGTTAAGTGCCTTTTATCCCTACCTATCCGGATTACCTCCTCTGACCAGCCTTGCTACTAAAAAAGCCACTACCTATTCAAACCGAGAGATTCTTGTGAAGGCACTCATGCGTCAGTATGAGAATTTGCCCTTGCACTCTGCAGTTCAATTGTCGCTCGAAAACCTAAAGAAGCCCGATACATTTACGATTACCACAGGCCACCAGCTTTGTTTAGGTACAGGTCCATTATATGTGATTCTAAAGACATTAACAATTATTCGGCAAGCGGAGGAGTGGTCAAAAAACAATTCCGGAATCACAGTTGTTCCCGTATTTTGGATGGCTTCTGAAGATCATGATTTTGCCGAAGCCAATCATGTTTTTGTCCATCCTGACACAAAAATTAAATATACCTCTGATTGGAAAGGACCTGTTGGTAGGCATATTTTGAAACCAGAAATAAGCGCGCTTCTCGAGGACGAAGCCTTACAATGGCTGAACCAATTTTATCAACCAGGTAAATCCTACTCTGATGCTTTCCGGCATATGATGAATTTTCTTTTTGAAGAATTTGGTTTGATTATTTTGGATGGAGATGACCCAGAGTTAAAGCAATCATTCCATTCTGTATTTGTAGATGAATTGGAATCGCAGAAAGCAGCCGAATTACTCAAATCCAATTCGGAAAAGTATGGTACTCACTTTCCTGTACAAGCATTTGTAAGAGAATTAAATATGTTTTTACTTGAAAATGATGCTCGGATACCCTTGAAACCTCTCGGAAATGGGCTATTTTCAAGACCTGATGGAACAGAAATAAACCTTCCTGGTTCTGTTTCTGCAGTATCTTTTTCTCCCTCTGCTTTGTTAAGACCTCTTTATCAAGAATTTGTTTTACCCAATTTGGCTTATGTAGGTGGCTGGGCAGAGTTGGCGTATTGGATGCAATGTGGAGAGTTATTCAAGCATTACCAGGTGCCTTTTCCTGCCCTTATTCCCAGATTTACGGCTACACTCATCCCTGGGGATGTTGCAGAAGGTGTGTCAGATATTCATGAGTCGCCTGATGTATTGGAAACAACCTTGCTCGAATCTATCTGGCCATCAGGACCTTGGAAGGACCAATCTGCAAATTTGCTTGAAAACATTCAGCGATTGGAAAACATGATCCAGCAAGTAGATCAATCGCTTATCCGAACACTTGAAGGCGAAAAACATAAAATGCAATCATTTTTGATGGAGCAATTTCCCAAGAAAATTCGGAAGCAAATCAAAAATAAATATGCGGATAAGTTCAAGCCAATTGATACTTTTCGCAAATGGATTCAACCCAACGGTGAATTGCAGGAGCGGGTATTGACAATTTCTGCTTTTGGCCAAAGTCCTAAAGAACTGATTCAATTTTTATATAAGTACCCAACTTTGTATCCGGGAAAACCGGTACTCATTAAACTTCCCAATCAGTTCAAATAAACAAGCATCTTGTCCTTCTTACAAATTTGCTACTAGAACTTTCTTTTTTACTCTTTTTAGCACAAGATTGTTCATTCCATCTGTATCCAGATTTTCAACTGATTGATGCACCACCCGTATGATTCGGTCATAATAGAGCAGTATCACGGGTACATCATCTCGAATCAATTCTTGAAGTTGTATGCAGTATTGAGTGCGAATACTATCTGAGGCTGGTTTTAGGAATTGCTCGAAGTAGGAATCAAATTCTGCTTGGTGATATCGAGTGGTATTGGGACCATTAGGAGCTTTGTTAGGAGAGTAAAATAAGGAAAGATAATTTTCCGGATCAGGATAATCGGCAATCCACGAAGCACGCCAAAGAGCGGTTTTCCCTTGATAAATCATTTCTCTTAAGCTAGCTCCCGAACCATTATCCAGTGTAACACGGATTCCTTGCTCCCCTAATTGATATTGTACCATTTCCATAACCGCTTGATAACTTGGACTGGTATATATTTTAATCTCAGGCAATCCTCTGCCCTTAGGAAAACCTGCAACTTGAAGATAGTACTCTGCCGAATCAGGATTGAAACGAATTCCCTGAATCAGGCTGGTATCCGAATAGGGCATTCCTGGAGGCACAAAACCACCATGAGCCGGATAACCCATTCCCTTTAGCACAGAACGCACAATTTTATCCCGATCTAATGCAAAAGCCATTGCCTTTCGAATGTACAAGCTACTCAACGAATGGGGAAAGGAGGATGTATCCATTTGGATTCCTAAATACTCCGTATTAAGCTGAGGTTTCCGAATCAAATAAAAATCATTTGTCCATTTTTCTAGCAGATCTCCATTTTCATTGAATAATTCGTCTTTAAGACTGAGGTCCGGGCGATTCATAAAATCGATTTCGTTTCGAACAAGTTTATGGAAAGCAGTCAAGGGACTTGGGCTAAATTCCACTCGGATTGCGTCGAGATAGGGTAAAGTTTGACCGTTTTCCTCCTCGAAATAATCCGGATTACGGATTAAAATGAGGGACTCCCCTTCTCTCCAGGATTTGAAGCAAAATGGTCCTGTTCCAACTGGGTTAGATCGAAAGTTTTTGCCTAAAGATTCCACCGATTCTTTGGGTACAATGGAGGCATAAGGCATGGAAAGTAAGGATAAAAAAGCTGGGAAAGGCTGGTTGAGACGAATAATGACGGTGCTATCATTGAGTGCTTGGAATCCACTAAATCCTATGAATGAGTTTGTTGCCAAGGTGTCGTTGGATGAATTCTGAGATTGTGCCTCAAGGGTGGATGATTCGGACAAGGGTACCTTGTCTGCCTTGCTGTTCAAGGACGCCTTGGTACTTTTGCTCTCATTCGAGCTGGATATTTCCAACGACGCCTTGTCAATTTTGCTCTCATTTAGGTTATTTCCCCCCAACGACGCCTTGTCATTTACCACTTTCCCTGAAAAAATCCATTGGCCATAAGAGGCCACTTTGGGGTCTACAATTCGGTTAAAACTATATACCACATCTGCTGCGCTTACATGACGATCTGCTCTGTTTTTTAATGTCGGATGGGAATGAAATAGAATATCTGTTCGTAAGTGAAATATATATACTCTTCCTGAATCCTGAATCTCCCAACTTCTCGCAATGCAGGGCTGAACCATTAGCTGACTGTCCAACTGAACTAATCCATTGAAAATTTGAGATACCATCCAGCCATTGGATTGATCCCGAGCATAGGCAGGGTCCAAGGAGGATAGACCTGAAGGAATTAACATCCTAAAAACATTCTGATTTTCAGTTGGATAAGTATTATATCCACAAGAAATCAACATAAAAACTGTGTATAAAAACAGGACGATTCGAGGCATTCCCGGGAAATAAGTTTCGTAATTTTACAAAACTAAGTGGAAAGGATCATTTTACTGACATCCATTTATATTTATTCAGATACTGAGCGAATGTCGAAAATTATATCAATTGCTAATCAAAAAGGGGGCGTTGGAAAAACAACCACCGCTATTAATCTCGCAGCTAGTTTAGGTGCCCTCGAGTTTAAAACGCTCGTGATTGATGCTGACCCTCAGGCAAACGCCACCAGTGGATTTGGCTTCAATCACAGAAATATGCAAATGAGCATTTATGATAGCCTCGTAAATGATGAAGTCCAAGTTAAGAATACCATCCTCAATACCAGTACCCCTAATGTGGATATTTTACCGGCCCACATTGACCTAGTTGCAGCTGAAATTGAAATGGTTAATCTGCCTGATAGAGAAAAAAGATTAAGAGCCAAGATTCTGGGACTTAAAGAAATATATGATTTCGTTATCATAGATTGCTGCCCCTCTTTGGGTTTGCTTACCCTCAACGCCCTCACTGCCTCCGACTCTGTCATAATACCCATTCAATGCGAATTCTTTGCACTCGAGGGATTAGGTAAATTGCTCAATACAATCAAAATTGTCCAACAACGCCTCAATCCAGAACTCGAAATTGAAGGAATGTTGCTCACTATGTATGATTCCAGACTCCGCCTCTCCAATCAAGTCGTGGAAGAAGTCCGTACACATTTCCCTGATCTGGTCTTTGATACCATTATTCAACGAAACACGAAACTGAGTGAGGCTCCCAGTTTCGGAATTCCCGCTTTACTTTTTGACGCATCCTCTAAAGGTGCAATCAATTACTTAAATCTTGCAAGAGAGCTCGTTCAAAACAACGGATTAAATCAGACAACACTGGAACAACCTGTGTATAATTAATCGCGCTTTCCCCTCGCTTTACAATTATGGAGAACAAAAATAAAAAAGAACCAAAGAAATCTGCATTGGGAAGAGGCTTGAGTGCCTTATTAGAAGATAATACCACAGCAAACCCTGAAAACGACAGCCCTCAAAATGCGGCTGCAATTGGTCTTGTTCCGATTGAGCAAATAGAAACCAATCCTTGGCAACCCAGAACTCATTTTGACTTGGTAGCCCTAGAAGAACTCGCTCAATCCATCAAAGAACAAGGAATTATTCAACCCATCACCGTTCGAAGACTTTCCGATAATGTCTATCAGCTAATCTCTGGAGAACGAAGATTGCAAGCCTCCAAGTTGGCTGGATTAACAGATGTTCCGGCTTATGTCAGAACAGCCAATGATGAGCAAATGATGGAGATGGCCCTGATTGAAAATATTCAACGGGAAGACCTCAACCCCATGGAGGTGGCCTTAGCCTACAAAAGACTTATTGATGAATGTGAGCTGCCCATGGAAAAAGTGGGAGAAAAAGTTGGAAAAAATCGGGCCACCGTCAATAATTACCTCCGCCTACTTAAACTTCCTCCTGAGATTCAGATTGGTATTCGAGACAATCTCATTTCGATGGGACATGCAAGAGCCATCATCAATATGGATGATCCAGTTCAGCAACTTACCCTCTATAAAGATACAATTGCCAACGATTATTCCGTTCGAAAAGTCGAAGAACTCGTCCGGGAAATTGCCATCGCTAGAGGAAAAAAAGTAAAAGAAATTGGGAAAAAGACTTCCGCAAATTCAGGGAATGGTACCCGCCACATTCATATTGCTGCGCTCGAAAGGGAAATGTCTGAATCTTTAGGATGCCGGGTGAAAATTGCTGAATCCCAGCCCGGGAAAGGGGAACTCAAAATAAGTTTCCAATCGGAAGAGGAATTTGATCATCTGATTGAATTGCTCAAGTAATGTATCCGTTGCGCTTCCTATGGGGCACTCTTTTTCTCCTCTTTGGTTCCCTATGGGCCCAGGATACCCTTTCCCTCTCCACCCTTCCAGACTCTATCTCGGGTACTAAAAAAGTCAAACAAGATTCTATCCCTTGGCCAAACCCGGAAACAGCTTGGAAATTCAGTGCGGTTCTTCCCGGAGCGGGTCAAATTTACAACAAGGCCTACTGGAAACCACCAATCATTTATGCTGGGCTAACTGTTTTCGTTTACTTAATTCTAGACAACCATAAGAAGTACAATGATTTCAGAGCGTCCTATGTGTATAAAACAACCGGCAACTGGCGCGACCGGCATCCGGAATTCTCCGTTGATGCCGTCTTAGCTCAAAGAAATTACCACCGCCAAACAAGAGATCTATGCATCATCCTAGGCTCCTTTTGGTATGCGCTGAATATTGTAGAGGCCTATGTAGATGCTCACTTGAAGCACTTTGATGTGTCCGAGAAAATTTCCTGGTCAATCATTCCCGGCCCCATCTACACCCCTTATGCTCAGGGAAATATCAGACCTGGGGTTCAAGCTCGCATTCGATTTTAATATGAAAATAGCTATCGTAGGTTTCGGTAAAATGGGTCAAGCAATTGAAAAACTTGCCCTCGAGAAACAATATTCCATTTCCTCTATCATCCATTCCGCTTCTGATGAAGCTTGGAATACCTTAAACTCCCAGAATACAGAGGTAGCAATAGAATTCTCCGAACCTAATGCAGCTCCTGCCAATATCCAAAAATTAGTTGAAAAAGGAATCCCTGTAGTCTGTGGAACTACTGGCTGGTGGGAACAACTTCCAGACATTACCCAATCTATTTCTCAGCATAACGGTACCTTAATCTATGGAGGAAATTTCTCTATTGGAATGAATCTCTTATTCCAACTCAATCAAGTTTTGGCAGGTTGGATGAATCATTTCCCTGAATATGACCCTTGGGTTTTGGAAAAACATCACCGAAATAAAAAGGATGCTCCAGGTGGAAGTTCGCACATGCTGGCAAATCAGATTTTAACCAAGTTGAATCGAAAATCCAGCATTGCTTCTCTTGCAGAATTGAGCTCTCGAAATCCCAACCCAGAAGAATTATCCCTAGGCTTCATTCGATCTGGAGCCATCATCGGCGAACATGAAGTAGGCTATAGCAGTCCCGTTGATTCCCTGATGATACAGCATCAAGCCAATAGCCGAGATGGATTTGCGCTGGGAGCATTACTCGCAGCTCAATGGGCTATCAATAAAAATGGAATCTGGAATTTTTCAGATTTAATTGCGGATGAGATTAGATAATCCAATCATCTTGTTTTTAGGATCTTTTTAGGCTCTACGCAGTTTATTGTTGGTAAAAAAAGAGTTTTTATTAAAACGAAATAGGGTCTAAGCCTATTAAATACAAGATAAAAGCTCATAGCTGTGGCTTGTGAGTGGCGTCCCCTCTCCTTCGGGAAGGGTTAGGTAGGGGGCAGGGCACATTGGAGAGGTAAAAGGAACTCACCAATAAAAAAAGGGCTCTATGCATTTTACAGTGGGTTCAATAACTATTTATGTAATGGGAAAATTCATCATCGAAGATTAAAAGACTTATTTGATACTATCTCGCTATCCAAATCTAGAATATCCGTTAAACCTGAATATATCAGGTTTAACAGCCCGGTC
>JBEIHC010000042.1:0-22116 GCA_040381555.1 Bacteroidia bacterium | reverse complement strand
TGCCCGTTTTGTATAAGCAGGATATCGAACGATTGTCTTTAGGAAATCTACAGCTGGAGCCTTCCAAATTTTAATGGTGTATTCAGGAGTTTTGACATCTAAATTACCCACCCGAACATTCACTTCATCTAACAAATTGTCCAGGTTACCCTTAAAAACAGAATTGGCCTCTGATTGCAAGGGAATAGGAATCCAATCTTCGGAGCCTTTTCTATTCACATAAATAAATAATTCGGATGGAATTTCTTTTCCTTGAATAAAGGCTTCAATTTTTACATCCGAACCTTCTTCTACTTCAGAAGGAATACTATTGAGTACAATCTGAAATGGAGGAGGTGATGGAAAATCTGTTCTAAAGTTGACTAAGCGATAAGAACCTTGAGTCAACACATCCGGATTAAAAATCAGGAGAGCCAAAACAATAACAGCAGGTGCAGCTAAATACCGGGCTAATTTTTTATGTTTTTCATAAGTAATGGCTTTGGTAAAAGGAAAAACCGAAATTTCTTTGGCTTTTGCATCAATTGCCGCTTGCACCAAGCTATTATCTTCTTCTGTTGATTGGCTGAGTAAAATAACATTCAACAACTTGTCATCAATTTCATGAATGTATTTCCCAATTAACAGCGCTGCTTCAGAATTGGATAAAACTTTCCCTATGTTCAAAATCTTTAGGACAGGTATCAATATTTTCCAAATACCGACACCCATGAAAATTAGGATGAGCAGAAAAAAGAAAACGGTTCGAACCGGGACAGAAAAATTAAACAGCGATTCACCAAAAACAACCGTAAGAAAAAGGGAAGATATCAATAGCAACAATACAACACTTCCCCCTAGTATTTGATTTTTATAATACTTGAGTCGGAAAGCGTCCAGACTACTCTGGATTGTACGAGGTATCGGCATGGTGCGGTATATGCCCAAAATGGGACTTTAAAAATACGAAGAAATCCACCATTAGTGTATAACTTCCCTAAAATTAACCTAAGATGTCAATCTCCAGTTCAATCGGGCAATGGTCAGACATCCTGATATCTGAATGAATTTTATATCCTTTCACTTTGTGTGCCAGCTCATTATCAACCAGATGATAATCAATTCGCCAACCAAGATTTTTATCTCTAGCACCAGCACGAAAGGTCCACCAGGTATATTGATGGGGATCTGAACTAATTAATCTCAAAGCATCTGAGTATCCGAGGGAAAGAAATTCATCAAACCACTCCCGTTCATGAGGAAGAAATCCGGATGAATTTTTATTTGAAACAGGATTATGAATATCAATTGGTCTATGACAAATATTTACATCACCGGTAATTATCAAGCGTTTACCCTCTTTCTTGAATTGCAGGGCAATATTTTTGAAATCCTGGAGAAACTGTTCCTTAAAAGTTTGACGAATATCTCCTGTAGTGCCGGAAGGAAAATAAGCAGACATCAGATAAAAATCTTGATAATCAAGCAATAAGAATCTACCTTCCTCATCATAATCTGGTAGATTTAGAGAATACAACACTTCTCTTGGCTTCACTTTACTCAAGACACCAACGCCAGAATATCCTTTTTTGTTAGCAGGTTTCCAAAACTGGTGATACTGGGAAAGATTTTTAATTTCTGCAGGAATATCTGATTCATTAGCCTTAATCTCTTGAAAACAAATGATATCCGGATTAATATCCTGAATCCAGTTTACTAGCCCTTTTGTGGTGGCTGAACGAATGCCGTTTACATTAAAAGAAACAATTTTCATGCTACAAAATGATTCCAGCTCTTTGGTTTTAGATCTATTCTTTCGCCCAGACTAGACTCTAACTGAATTCCAGAGGAGGCATCCTGCATATGACCAATAATTTTAACCCCTGGGATATCTTTAACTTTTTCGAATGAATTCAAAGGAAGAGTAAACAACAATTCATAATCTTCTCCCCCATTCAATGCATAGGTATGACCTGTATGGGAAAATTGTTCGGCAACTTTCTCCGTTTCATGATCTACCGGTAATTTATCCTGATAAATCAATGCCCCACAATTACTGGCTTGACAAATATGAGTCAAATCTCCGCTTAATCCATCTGAAATATCAATCATGGCCGAAGGGATAATATTGGCTTTTGATAAAGCCTCAATCATATCAACTCTTGGTTCGGGTTTCAATTGTCTCTCGACCACATATTCAAAACCACCTAAATCGGGTTGAACGGAAGGATTTTCTAAAAAGACACTTTTTTCTCTTTGTAATATTTTCAAACCTGCATATGCAGCACCCAAATCTCCACTTACACAAATTAGGTCATTCTTTTGTGCTCCAGAACGAAGGGTCAGTTTCTCTTTAGCAACTGAACCTAAAATAGTTACAGAAATAAATAATCCTTGAACGGAGGTACTTGTATCACCTCCCAACAGAAGAACATTGTATTTGGAACAAGCAGCATGAATCCCTGCATATAATTCATCCAAAGCTTCTACAGAAAATCTATTACTGAAACCAATAGAAACCAATATACCCCAAGCTTCCCCATTCATTGCACAGATATCTGAAATATTTACCGCTATAGCTTTATATCCCAAATGTTTAAGTGGGCAATACGATAAATCAAAATGAATCCCTTCAGCTAAAATATCAGTAGAGGCTAGGTAAAATTCTTTTTCATTTTTTTCCCAAACAGCACAATCATCTCCTGGACCCACTTTCAATCCTGGAGCTAAGGGATTAAAATTTCTTGTTAATCTATCTATCAAACCAAATTCTCCTAATTGGGCTAATGGAGTCAACCCCACACTTTTATCTTCCAACATATTCTTTTTATTTACTTAACTCTAACATTCTTTTGATTGGCAATAATGCTTTTTGCCTCAGTGATTCTTCCATATTAATTTCTGGTTGTTCGTAATTCAAAGCAATCCATACCTTTTCCAGTGTGTTCAATTTCATATGCGGGCAATCATTACAAGCACAAGAATTATTAGCTGGAGCAGGGATAAAAATCTTTTCTGGTTCATTCTGTTTCATTTGATGCAGAATACCTGTTTCCGTAGCCACAATAAACTTATTGTTTTGAGAAGAACTGACAAACTTAAGCAAAGCAGTAGTAGAACCAATGAAAGCAGCATGTTTTAGTACAGATTCTTCACACTCAGGATGGGCAATGAGAAGCGCATCTGGATTACGGGACATTTCGGCTATAACTTTTTTCTCTGAAAATATTTCATGTACCATACAGGACCCATCCCAAAGTAACATATTGCGGTTCAACTTTTTATTAAGCCAGGCTCCTAAATTTTTATCTGGGGCAAAAATCAAAGGTTGTTCTTTAGGGAAAGAGTTAACAATTTTCTCCGCATTAGAGGAAGTAACAATTACATCTGAAAGAGCTTTAATCTCTGCGGTACAATTGATATAAGAGATAACTTTATGGTCTGGATGGCGTTCTTTGAATTGTTGGAATAAGGCTGGGGGGCAGGAATCTGCCAAGGAGCAGCCAGCATTTAAATCTGGGATTAGCACTTTTTTGGAAGGGTTCAAAATTTTGGCCGTTTCAGCCATAAAATGTACTCCCGCGAAGAGAATGATGTCAGCATTGGTTTTTTCAGCTTCCTGAGCCAAGCCGAGAGAATCTCCAATAAAATCAGCAATATCCTGAATATCAGGTTCCTGATAGTAGTGTGCTAAGATTATTGCTTTCTTTTCCTTTTTTAATCTTTCGATATCTTCGAATAAATTCAAAGAAGGATCCGGAAAATTCATCAGAAACCCTGATTGTAAAGAATTCAAATTTGATTTCATGGTCATTAAAGGTACACAAACACTATTATTTTATATATTAATTATATTGTTGTTGTTGTTAGTGTGAATTGCGGGATAACTTTCTCAAAAACGCTATGAAAAGAGGAAATCAACATTTTGATTAATACAATCAACAGTGGATAATAGTTCTTAAAAACTGACAATGAGAAGAATACGGACTTATTAACAATGGCCATATGATTTTCAAAAAGCTATTAACAGGATAAAAATATTTTTAAAGACCGGTAAAGAATGTTGGTAAAAACCGGCTTATCCACAGCAATGAAAACGAGTTTTCCTCCTGTAAAAAACTCAAAGGAATCAAAGAAAGTTATTCGGAAATAGTACACAGGGAAATGCTTACATTCGTTGATAATTGTGTTGGGAAATCATCGTTCAGTATCAAGGCATTAAGGACTCTATTCACAACGATGTGGAAAACGCAAGGTTGAGAGAAAACAATAAGAAAGAAGAATATATCATTTTAAAAAAACAAAGAAAAGACTGTGGAAAACAGAATAAAGAATTCAGAATCAACGGATAAAGGAGATACCTTTCGTTCAGGATTTGTTGCCATCATTGGAAAACCCAATGCAGGCAAATCGACCTTAATGAATGCTCTGCTCGGGGAAAAGTTGGCCATTATTACCCCTAAAGCTCAAACGACCCGGCATAGAATCACCGGAATATTGAATAGTGATCAGTGGCAAATTGTATTTTCAGATACGCCTGGGGTAATTCGTCCTAAGTATAAGCTACATGAATCCATGATGAAATATGTAGGAACGGCTATTCAGGATGCGGATGTGATTGTGTTGGTGGCAGATGTGGACGAAAAATTTCCGGAAGAAGAGTTGTTGGCAATGATTCCATCTAAGAAAATACCGGTTTTACTGGCAATGAATAAAGCTGATATTGCAGGAGAGGAAAAAGTGAAGTCCAGGATTGAAGAGATTTCTGCCCAAATAAAGGTGCAGCAATCATTTGCCATATCCGCACTTAAAAAAGAAGGATTGGATGAACTGTTGGCGGGGATATTAAAATTTCTCCCAGAAGGCCCAGCTTATTTTGACAAGGATATGTTGACGGACCGTCCGGAGCGGTTTTTTGTTGCCGAAATTATTCGGGAGCAAATTTTCCTACAATATGAGGAAGAGATACCCTATGGTACAGAGGTTAGTATTTTGGAATTCAAAGATTTAGGGGAGCGGATACATATTGAAGCGGAAATCCACACCGAGCGCCTAAATCATAAAGGCATATTAATCGGAAAAAATGGAGCCGGAATTAAGGCAATAGGAGTAGCAGCCAGGAAGGACATACAGATATTATTGGACAAGCCCGTACATCTAAACTTGTATGTACGCGTGGCAGAAAAATGGAAAGATTCGGGAAGATATTTGAAAGGCTTTGGATATTGAGAGAAACAAGCGCTTTTCTATCCTATAAAAAGCATTAATTTTAGGCAATCAAAACAACGACATGAAAGGAATTATTCTTGCCGGAGGGTCCGGAACGCGTTTGCATCCATTAACCATTGCGATGAGCAAGCAAATGATGCCGGTATATGATAAGCCCATGATTTATTATCCATTATCAACCCTGATGCAGGCAGGTATTCGGGAGATATTGATAATTTCTACCCCCCAAGATTTACCCGGTTTTCAAAACTTGCTCGGAACCGGAGAGCAAATTGGGGTTCAGTTTTCCTATGCAGTACAACCTTCACCAGATGGTTTGGCTCAAGCATTTGTTATTGGAAAAGATTTTATTGGCAACGATAAAGTAGCCTTGATTTTAGGGGATAATATATTTTACGGAGAAGGCTTAGGTAAAACCTTACAAGGCTGCACCAATCCTGAAGGAGGAATCGTTTTTGCCTACCATGTATCCGATCCAGAACGATATGGAGTGGTAGATTTTGATGCAGACGGAAAGGTAATCAGCATAGAGGAGAAACCTGAAAAGCCAAAATCAAACTATGCAGTACCGGGAATATATTTTTATGATAACGCAGTAGTATCTATTGCTACTAATTTGAAACCCTCCCCAAGAGGAGAGTTGGAAATAACCGATGTAAATCGGGAATATTTATCACAAGGCAGATTAAAAGTAGCCGTATTAAGTAGAGGCACTGCCTGGCTGGATACAGGAACACATAACTCTCTGCTGCAGGCATCCAACTTTGTACAAATTATTGAAGAAAGACAAGGCTTGAAAGTTGGATGTATCGAAGAAATTGCGTGGCAGATGGGATTTATTACTTCCAATCAATTAGAATCTTTAGGAAAAAAACTAATTAAAAGTGGATATGGAAAATATCTGCTAGAATTACTTGCAGTAAAGTAGATAATTAATTCACTCAATTAGGATGAAACCCAGTTATTTATTGCTGATATTAGTCCTGTATTTTTCCCTATGTATTTTTCTGTTACCAATTATTCCAATTGCTTGGATAGATGAGGTAATGTTTGCTGATGCGGCGAAAAATCTCGCCCAAACCGGAAATTATTCCAGTCGTTTGTGGGAGCAACCCCATACAGAGCAATTTCTCCTAGGACATTTGCCTTTATGGCAATTGTTATTAGCCCTATGGTACACCGTTTTTCCAACCGATATTTTCTGGACCAGAGTTCCTGGTATTTTGCTTTATATGGGTTTGGCACTATTGGTATGGAACTACTATAAAAATCAACTTAATCCTTCAATTGCTGCAATTTTAACGCTGGCTTGTATAGGAGATAAGGCTTTATTTGAAGCGGCCAGAAGTGTGAGAATGGATATGTTGGGAGCTGTTTTGTTTTTTTCGATTGCCACAGGGGAAAGGCTGGGTTGGAATGTTTATTTGCGTTCGTTTCTTTGCGGCTTGCTTGCATTGGTGCATCCTAATTTTTGGTTTGCAGCAAGCCTTATGGGTATCAGTTTGTTTTGGGAAAACAAGAAAAAATGGAATTTATTCATTCCGGCCATTATCCCCATTTTACTGTATTTTAGTTGGATATTTCCTTGGAGACATTTAATCACAGAACAATTAGTATCGAATGGAGGGGATCATATTGAAGTGTCCGGAAATTTGCTTTCGAAACTTTCGGATTATTTTTATTTAAGGTATTTCAAGTGGTACGAAATACAACAAACCCTGCCGATATTATATTTATTTACCCTAGCAGCAGGAATTGTTCTTTTTCCTGGAGTAAAAGAAACGCGAAAATGGACCATATTATTGATAGGTCAAACCTTATTTTTGGCTTTTGTCACAGGAGATTTTCCCCGGTATAATCTGCCGATTGTCGTGTGTGTTTGGATAATGTTGCCATGGGTTTTGGTAAAAATACCGGGGCTATCGGGCGGAAAAAAAATTCCACAATTCCTTCAGATTGGGATTGTTTTATTAGCCTTATATCCAATCAGTTCTAGGGCAATTATTTCCCTCTATCAGCAGGAGGAACGCGAGCCAAAGAAAGTGTTAAAATGGATGGGCGAAAATATTCCACAAGAGCAAAAAACATTATTAGTAGATGAAGCAATCGGATATTATTTCCAGAGAAAGCAGACCGATTTTGCGTTGATTCATACCAAAGATAAATTTAATTATAATGAGTATCCAGGAGGCGTTTATTGGTTAACTTATGAATCTCAAGTCGATAGCAATTTAAAGTTCATCAGTAAGTATCCCATCGAACCCAAAGAATTGCCGAATTGGATTCCGATGCGTCAAACTTATCATGGATTAACATTGTACCAAGTAATGGGGCAGAGGAAGTATAATGAGTTGAGGTGAGTTATGAGTTATGAATTATGAGTTATGAATTATGGAGGATGAATTCCCCAATGACACTAAGCACGGCACTACCCTATTTTCAGTTAAAAAAATTATTTCCCTAAAATTAGATTTTAAGAAGTTTTTTATAAATCAAAACATATAAACCTAAAATTCTCCTAATTAATCGCAGGGAGCAATTAAAGATTTATATTATGATAATGGAAAAAGAGTATCCGTTTAAGTAGGGCGTACTCAGAAAGTATAAATCCTTACTATTGCTGAATTACAGACAGAAAGGAGTTCTTTAAATGCAAGGGGTTATTGCATAAACCAATAAAAAGCGTGTAATAGCTATACTATCAATTTAAAAAGTTCTAGAAATTATAATGGCTCTACGCCATTAATTGTGGGTAATTAAATCTTAGAAATACCCTGTATAGTCGTTATAAATCTTCTACATAATTTATAAACAAGGTTATACCCTCTCCCTCCCGTCTCCAATGAAGAGGGCTTCAACCCCACTGGCCACAACAATTGTGTCCAGAATTTCATTAAATAAAACAAATTGAAATAATATTGAATTGGGAGATTCCTGAATCAGTTGCTACTCCGAAATTTGGGAAAATGGTCCGAACAAACGCACAAAAAACAGCTTAGAGCCAATATAATCGTGCTTTAGGGTAAACCCATTTTTTGCCAATAGATTCTGAGGAAATCTTCAGTAATATTATTCAAATAACCTTATTTCTCTAAGCGATAAATAGGAATTGGTTTCGATTGAATCAGAGAATAGTCGTTTAGTAGAATTGGCAGAAAATCTTTTAAAACAGGAAAAACATTTCCTTTATCTAGAATAAAATCAGGTTTTTCGTTTTCGAATCTTTCGTATACATCCTTCAGGGTAATTTCAGGAGAGAACAAAGAGCGATACTGGTTTTGTGGCAGAAAAGATAGTTTATTACTAAACAGGTGAAAGTCAACAAAATCACTAGCTGGATGAATATCGAATAAGGGGGAAATACCTGTAGAGTTGCCACAGATCCAAACAGTTGTTTTCGTTGAAGGAGAAAGGTTTTGTATTAATAGAATTGAAGCTTTCTGTTCGGGATCCGGAAGTAACATTCTGTTTAATTGCAAGTTACGATTACTATTGGAGATGTCGGGAAATTGATTGAAAGTGGACTCATGTCGCACAAAGTAGTATTGAGAAAGAGACCAAATTGGATAAGCAAACCAGAGAATCAACAATGAAAATCCAATTAATCTATTGATTTTCCCCAAAAAGAAATGCCAGGTATAAAAAACCAGAGGGAATATGATAATCATTAACGGATTATCATGCCGGAACAGGCCAAGTATTAACAACATAAAAACAGAAACTCCCATCCAAATCGCCATAACAGATTCAATTTTTCTTTGGCGAATATTGAGTCCAAGTACCCCTAATCGAAAGGACGAAAACCCACCGATTAAAGGAAAAAGAATACTAAGTAAGGCAAGCATACTTTCGATTTTATGTCCGGGAGCCACAAGATGAATGAAAGCAATTTGTGGATTAATGAATTCATCCAGTCGATACAACAAGCTATTATTTATCCAATGCTGCAGTATCCCATTAAAAAAGAGAATCAAGGAACAAAAGAAAACGGGCAGAAAAAATCCAAATAAAAGCGTAACGATCTCGTTGAGTCTCGGGGGCCTCATGATCAAATAAATTAGGAGTATCCCGAAATAATAAAGGACAGATTGGTATTCCAATAAAACCGAAAGGGAGGTTAAAACACCCACCATAAGTAGAAATAGCAAAGGTTTAACCCCCTCTTCAAATGTGCGAATTATAAGATAAACAGAAAGCAGTAATGGGAGCAGAATGAGCATTTCCCCATTCATTTGTTGCGAATACCAAGGGAAGTTTACTCCTAATAAAAACGCAAAGCCTGGAAAGATGCTTTTATCCCGACTTAGTCGTAGATCGGTAATGAGTTGATTAAAAATGAAAGCACTGATAAAAAGATACAGACAGGAAAACAGGCGTATAGCGAACAAGCAATTATCTCCTAAAGCAGAAAAAAACAAGTACCAGATTCCAGCCAACAAGGGGGAAACACTGCTTAAGGTTTCTGAATATAAAGCATGACCATCCGACATTCGGATGACAGTATTTAATAATAGAGTTTCTTCTTCGGTCATGAAACCAGATTGAAAGGAAGGCAGACGCAAGACTATTGATAGTACTAAAAGTACCAGATAGGCAATGGGATGACTGAACCTAAAAATCTGCAACATATGAAGCATCAAAAGTACGGCAAAAATGCGGAGCAAGGCACTACTTGCGAGATTGCAGTGCTGAATTGGATTATATTTGTACTGTGGAATTGATCCTACTCACTTCTTTCGAATCGAATCGTCTTTCTTATGTGTGTGAGATTTTATTTTCCCGGTTACTCGGAATAAACTTTCAAATTGTTGCGCCCACCAGATTTCTCCATTCAGAGAAGACATATGTGCTCAGTTATGGATGCACAGTAGAAGGCATACCCGAGCTAAACGCCACCACCTTTTTTGCTGATCAAACTCCGCCTCAAGAAAGCCCCCCAATACAAGTTAACTCAAATTTACCCGGTTTATACCCCCAGAAACCTGGCAATAGGCATTTTGACTTTGATATTCTGGCAAGTGCATTTTGGATTCTTACCGATTATTGGTCCTACTTGGGCTGGGTAGCTCGAGATAAGCATGGTCGAGTAGAGGATAGCAAACACCCGATTATTCAAAATCAATGGCATACGCGGCCGATAATACATTTGTATGCTCAGGCGATTTCAAAATTGTTACCCGGTTTTCAACCCTCCGAAAGAAAAGGAAGTATTCAGGTCACGCTGGATATTGATGAACCCTGGAAGCATGCACACAAGCCATGGGCTATTCAATGGGGGGGTATGGCAAAAGCAATTCTTTCGTTCGATATTAACTCCTTAACAGAACGAATCCATTCAATTTTTCTAAAAAAAGACCCGTTTTATATTTTAGGCAAATTACAGCACCCACAGAATTTCACTTTATTTTTCCTGATAGACCGACAGTCCTCCCTCGATGGTCGACACACCTGGAAAAACCCAGCGTATCGAAAACTTATTCAGAAATGTCAGTCGTTGGGATATAAAATTGGAATTCATCCATCCTATACCAGTTCAGAAGTACCCGGTCGAATTGCTTATGAAAAAGAAAAGCTGGAAAAAATTTTGGGGAAACAGGTGACACTATCGCGTCAACATTTTTTAAAATACCGTGATCCTGAAAGTTTTGAGGAGCTCGAAACCTGCGGAATAACCGACGAGTACTCTCTTTGCCCGATTCATGTTTGTGGATATTTACGGGGTATGGCCATAGCTTTTCCTTGGTATGATTTCAAAAGAGAGAGAATCAGCAACTTAATACTTCACCCCGTTATGGTGATGGATCGGGCACTTCAAAAATATCAGGGATACACAGCCGACAAAGCTTGGGATAAAATCAAACAAGAAATCGAAACCTGTTTATCTTATGGAGGCGATTTTGTAATACTCTGGCATAATACCACCTTAAGTGAAACGGGAGAATGGAAAGGTTGGCGGCTAGTATGGGAACAACTTCAGGATTATAAAATGCAATGGGAGCGAGCGTACAAATGAAGTTGAGTATTCATTTGCCCGAAGAAGTAATGGAATCGGACTGGGATACATTTATTAATAACTCTCCCCAAGGGGGTCCTTTTTTATTGTATTCTTGGATTAACATCGTTCAATCAGGATGGGAATATATCGAAATACAAGAGCAGGAAAAGCTAATTGCTCGAATGCCAATAGGGCCTAGGCGAAAATTATTTTGGTCTTATGCTCTGCAACCCTTGTTTTGTCAGCATTGGGGGTTGTGTTTTATTCCAGAAGTTTCGCAGCGACAGATAGAACAATCATTTGCCCTATTATTACCCTATCTCCAAAAGCGATTTACTATACTTTCCTACTATTTTTCTCCAAATCTTCCGGAGTACTCTATTTCAGTTTTGAAGGGATGGAAACAGAATCAAAGAATTACCCATTGGGCCAATTTAGAAACCGATCCATATGTACAATTTTCAGATGCAGCCAGGCGGCAGGTAAAAAAATCAGAAAGAGCGGGATACAGCATTGAGGAGAAACAGGATTATACAGCGTTTGAAAATCTGGTAAAGCAGAATCCTACCATGATGAATTCTGCTCAACTTCAATTATTTAAGAAATTGATGGATGGCCAAAATCAAGAAGGAAGAATTATGCAGTTGATGGGAAAAAACACAGAAGGCGAATTCGTTGCAGGAGGAATATTTATCCCATATATGGAAAGACTCTATTATCTTGCAGGCGCAGTTTTGCCCGAGCATCGAAACAGTGGGGTGATGTCAGCATTATTATTGACAGCTATGCGAAAAGGCAGGAACGAAGGGAGGAAACTATTTGACTTCGAAGGCTCAATGAATCCGGGAATAGCCAGATTCTTCAAAGGCTTGGGAGGTAAAGAAAAGGAATATAAATGTTTTGAATATCACCGTTATTCATTGCCTCAACTATGGAAAAAGTTCTAACAATTCTTGGCAGAAGTAATTCAATTTTTTCGCAAATCATGTCGGAGTTAAGAGATATTGACATTCAGACAGATCGAATGCGATTTAGATTCAATCTAGAAAGAGCGGGAGAGTTATTGGCCTATGAAATCAGTAAGCATTTGCCTTATGAAACAAAATCTGTGACCACTCCATTGGGAACGGTAGAGGTACCTGTTTTGAAAGAGCAGCCTGTTTTGGTTGGGATACTGCGTGCAGGATTACCTTTACACGAAGGCTTCTTAAGAATTTTTGATCATGCAGACAATGGATTTATTTCTGCCTATCGTCAACATACTTCTGAAAATGAGTTTGTTATTAAAGTAGAATATATGGCCTGTCCCGAAATTGAAGGGAGAACACTCATTTTAATTGATCCAATGATTGCTACAGGCAGAAGTCTTTATCTTAGCTATCAATCTTTACTGAATCTTGGTACCCCGAGGGAAGTTTTTGTCGGTGGGGTTATCGGCTCGGAAGAAGGGCTGCAATATTTGCGTTTACATATGCCCAATGCAAAAATTTTCATTGGGGATGTAGACAAAGAATTAACAGCAAAGTCTTATATCGTTCCAGGTTTAGGAGATGCTGGGGATTTAGCGTATGGGTCAAAGTGATAAATCAATAAAGAAAGTAAAATCAAATAGGAATTAAGCAACCGATATCCCCTCTCCTCAATTGCTTTTTTACTCTCTAGCAAGAACGAAACATGCTTACACCCGAAAACCTTTCAGATATTCTTACAGGCAGACAAGCTTCTTTTTGGAAGGAACAAGTATGGGCTGAAGCAGGAATTCGTGAGCAGGTCCAAGGAAAAAGGATTCTAGTTCCCGGAGGGGCAGGCAGTATTGGTAGTGCATTTATTTTGGCCATAATACCTTTTAAGCCAGCTCAAATAGTAGTAACAGATCCGGACGAAAATGCTTTGGCGCATTTGGTTCGGGAGGTACGAAATCGATTTTTTCCAGAAGAAATACCAGAGCTTATTACCCTTTCCTTATGTTTGGGTAGCAACCTAATGGAGGATTGGTTAAGTCATCAGTCTCCGTTTGATTTCGTATTTAGTTTTGCTGCAAAAAAACATGTACGGGCCGAGCGAGATGTATGGTCTGCTTTGGCTATGCTAGAAGTGAATGTGTTGGCCCATGCAACACTTTTTCAACAATGTACGAGCAGCCAGATATTTTCTGTTTCTACAGATAAGGCAGCTTCACCGGCGAATCTGATGGGAGCCTCTAAGCGATTGATGGAAAAGATATTGTTTTCTATTCCTTCAGAAAAACCACGAAGCTCTGCCCGCTTTGCGAATGTGTTGTTTTCCGCAGGTAGTTTGACAGAATCTTTTTGGCAAAGATACTTACAGGCTCAGGTTTTTGCTTGCCCTGAATCCGTAAAAAGATTTATTCTTACCCGTGCAGAGAGTGCCAGATTCTGTTTAATGGCTGGCTTTGCTCCAGAGGCGGGCATTTTTGTTCCCCCGTTTCATCCTGAGCAGGATCAAATTCTGTTAAGTGAGTTATTGTTGAAGTTTATGAAAGCCAATCATCTGACGCCCCAATACTTTACCCAAGAGCGCGAGGCCTTGGCTTATTCATTTTCCAGAAAAAAATCAGATCCTTGGCCGGTATTATGGACTAAAAATGACACTCCGGGTGAAAAAGAAGAGGAAATATTCTGGGGGGAAGAAGAATCTGTAAATAATAGTTCTATTAATGGGTTGAAATATATTAGCCCCCCAACATCGTTTACCTCAATAGAATTGAACGAGATTCTAGGCACAATTAGGGAATGGCTGAATCAAGCACCAGAGGATGGGGTACAAGTACTTATTCAGAAAATGCAAGATTGGGTTCCTGAATATCAAGCCCACAAAGGCATTTCCTCATTGGATAACAAACTATAAATTGAAGAGGGAAAAATCATTTTGAAAGAAGACTACACCAATCACCTCCTATTAGCCACGCCCATTTTGGATGATCCCAACTTCAATCGGACGGTTATATGGGTCTTAGAGCATACAGAATCTGGAGCTGCGGGTTTTGTACTCAACAGGCCAATTTCTCAAAGAATGGGGGAAATTATCCATGATTTCCCTATGGGGGAATTTCCGGTTTTTTGGGGTGGTCCGGTTGAAAATAACACCCTGCATTTTGTGCATCAATATGGGAACCAGATAGAGGGAGGTCAATCGGTTTCTGAATTGTTTAGTTGGGGAGGCTCATTTGAGCAAATAATAGAAAAGGCCGAAGCTCGGAACTTACATTCATCGGAGATACGATTTTTTGTCGGATACAGTGGATGGTCCGAGGGTCAGTTGGAAGGAGAATTTAAGGAAAAAGTTTGGGTGAAGGGCCCTGAGTTTTATCCCAAAGTATTGGAGATGGATCCCAAATCAATGTGGAGAATCATCCTCAGAAGCATGGGAGGCGACTATGCCATCATGGCCAATAACCCTGAAAATCCCTCTTTAAACTGATATTTTTCAGAAATCAACGATTTTTATTACCTTTGTGCATTGTTGAAAGGGATGTCCCTCAACTTAAACAACTACCATTTTTATTACAGAAGCCTATCGTTTGATTTTCTACGCGTAGAGTAACAAGCATTTATCTAAGAATTCGTTTCTGTCAGTAGTTGTCATTTAGCACAGTTGCCATATTATTTTATTGGTTGTCGCCAGCGTTATTTACGCCGGCTCCATTGGATTCTATTGCAGCTCAATCAGATCCTTTTTCTTACACACAAGCCGCTCCCGTAGGAGTACAAGCAACAGAGGGAGATACTTCCAAACTACGCTATCCTTTTGACGATAATCCTGGAGGAATGGAAGCCACAGGATATCAATCTCCCTTATTCCTTCCAGGTGGCAGTAATATTTCAACGGAGTATAAAATGACCGAGGACGGCAAGGGCTTTTATATTTATGAAAAAGTGGGAGACGAACTGATACGACCGCCCACCTACATGACGGCAGATCAGTTCAATAAATACATGTCGAAAAAACAGGATGAAGAGCAGATGCAGCAATTAGCCTTGACGCCCTCTGGTGAAATCCTGGATTCTAAGACCCCTCCCATCAATGTCAACAGTAGCATGTTTAAGGACATTTTTGGAAGTGGCAATATTCAGATAATTCCCAATGGTACCGCACTGCTTACTTTTGGCGGAAGAATTAATCGTAACCGAAATCCTAGTCTGACTCTTCAGCAGCAAAGGAATTTCCAGTTTGTATTTGATCAACAAATCCAATTTAATGTGGTGGGAAAAATTGGAGAAAAGCTACAGCTCAAAGTCAATTGGAATACCCAAGCCAATTTTGATTTTGAGAATCAGTTTAAAATTCAATATAGCGGAACAGAAGACGAGATTATACAACATCTGGAAGCAGGAAATGTAAGCTTACCTTTAAGAGGCTCTTTAATTACCGGAGCCCAAAATTTATTCGGGATTAAAATGGCCTTAAAGTTTGGGCCAGTATTGGTTACCACCATTGCATCTCAGCAAAGGGGAAAACAAAATACCATAACCGTAAAAGGCGGAGCAGCACAAACCCAGTTTGAAAAGAAGATTGATGACTATGATGAATGGCGTCACTTTTTCCTTTCCCATTATTTTCGTTCTCAGTATGAAGATGCTTTGTCGAATCTCCCCATGCTTCGACCCAAGATTCGAATTAACAATATTCAGGTTTGGGCAACCAATACAGGTATGACCACGACCAATCTTCGAAACGCAGCCGGTTTTGTGGATTTAGGAGAAAATGATCCTGCTCAAAACGGAAAAGTCTATAATGCCATAGCTGCAGAAGTAGCTCCCGGAAGCTTATATCCAGATAATGCAGCGAACAGACTCTATGATAAATTAAAAAATCCTCCAGCAGGAAGAACCCCCCGAAATCGAAATGATCAAATTTATCGAGATCCAATTATTGCTCAGAATTCCTACAATGTGCGGATGGGCCAGGATTTTGAAGTAACAGACAACATGAAAATGTTGGCGGAAAATACAGATTATCGGGTGAATCGGGAATTAGGATATATTTCCTTGAATTCTCGATTACAGAATAATGAAGTATTATTTGTGGCTTATGAATACACCGTAATTGGTGACCCTTCTAATAAGGTTTATAAGGTAGGAGAATTTTCTCAGGATGTACCCGGAGACACTCAAGACCCCAATGTATTGTTTCTTAAAATGCTGAAACGATCCAGCGTAAATCCGGTAGATGATCAAGGCAAACAATATCCTGCCTGGGATTTGATGATGAAGAATATTTATAACATTAATGGATATAATCTGAAACCCGAGAATTTCCGTTTGGATTTATTTTTTCAATCAACCGGAGGAGCAGGAGACATTAATTATTTACCTACAGGAGCCGTACGAAACATCCCGCTTATCCAGGTAACGAATCTGGATAGATTAAGAAATAATGCGGAATTAGGTCCGGATAATATGTTTGACTTTTTGGACAAGAAAACCATTGATGCAGAAAAGGGGATGATTATTTTCCCGGTATTGGAACCCTTTGGCTCACACTTGAAATCAAAGTTGGAAAATAATCCGAGAGATATCAGTCAATATGTATTTTCTTCTTTGTATAGCAAAACCCGCGCAGATGCGATTGCTTTTTCTCCTCAGGTAAATCGTTATTACATGAAAGGAACTTATCAATCTGCTGTGGGTACGGATATCAGTTTGAACTCTGTGAATTTAGCGCCCAACTCAGTAAGAGTATCTGCCGGTGGTGCTCAGTTGACGGAGGGTGTAGATTTTACCGTTAATTATCAAACCGGTCGGGTAAGTATAATTAATCCGGGTGTTTCCAGTTCTGGGCAGGATATTAAAATCACTTTTGAAACTCAGAATATGTTTGTGATGCAACCTAAGACCATGGTCGGCTCACGCTTTGATATTAACCTCACGAAAAATCTTGCCTTAGGTGCCACCATCATGCACTTAAACGAAAGGCCTTTGACGCAGAAAATTATTTTAGGCGACGAACCCGTATCGAATACTATTTGGGGTGCGGATATTGCCTGGCAGGCAGAATCAAAATTTCTCACAGACTTAGTAGATAAATTACCCTTACTCAGCACTCGCGAAAAATCCACCTTGAATTTTAGTGGGGAATTTGCTCAATTAATTCCGGGCCTTCCCCGTCAGGTGAAAACAGCTAAAGAAAAAGGCATTTCTTATTTAGATGATTTTGAAAGCACCAAATCCATACAAGATTATTCCAGTCCATTTCAATGGACCTTAGCAGCATTTCCTACTGGATCGGATTTATACAAACCTGTCACCTCAGATGAGCGTTCGGCTAATTATACCCGTGCGAAATTAGCCTGGTACCGAGTAGACCCTTCTTTTTATAATACCCCCAAGGATTATTTTTCTGAAACCAAGCGACAGGAGTTTTTATCCAATCATTACATGCGTCAGGTTACACCAAGGGAGGTATTTCCCAACCTGACCACGACAGCAGGAAGTAATTTATTGATGGATTTTATTTTGCACTATATGCCCGCAGAACGAGGGCCCTATAATTATAATGCAGACCCGGCAGAAATAGATCCCACCACAGGTAAATTTATTCGCCCCGATCAAAATTGGGCAGGCTTACAACGCCAAACTACAGGTAACACAGACTTTGAAGCCACCAATGTGGAATTCATGGAATTCTGGATTATGGATCCCTTTAAATATCAGCCTTCAGCCATCACCAATGGTCAGCTGGTATTAAACTTAGGAAAAATTAGTGAGGATATTATTCCGGATGGTCAGCGGAATTTTGAAAACGGTTTGCCTCCGGATGGCTCGGGTTCTAATACCACTAAGACAGCTTGGGGTCGTGCCCCTTCATTTATTCCGCCTAATAATGCATTTGACAATGACCCTCAAGCTAGGAAGTTTCAAGATGTGGGTTTAGATGGTATTCGCGATGATGAAGAAAAAAGCGTAGACTTCCATGCAGACTTCGTAGAGTCTATGAATTTGATTACGGGAGGGAGCCCATCTGTAATGGAAAAAATCAGTAATGACCCTTCTTCGGATAATTTTAAATTCTTTGCCGATTATCCTTTAGACTCTTCTATTACTGCGAGATATCGCGATTATAATGGATTTGAAAATAACTCTCCAATTCCCAGTGGAAATAATTCTCAAGGTGTTCCTTCTAATTATCAATTTCCCGATAATGAGGACATCAATCGAAGCAATACACTCAACATGACAGAGGAGTATTATGAATATAAGGTTCGCATTAATCCCAATGATTTAACCGTTGGAAGAAATTATGTTGTTGATCGAATTCAATCGGAAGTTAAATTAGCCAATGATAAATTAGACACCATTACCTGGTATCAATTCCGGGTGCCATTGGTTTCGGGCCGTGCCGTAAATGGCATTCAGAATTTTAAATCCATAGATTATATCCGGATGTATATGACTGGATTTTCGGAAGAAGTTATCTTGCGATTTGCGAAATTTCAAATGGTGGCAACCCAATGGCGTTCCTTTAGAGGAAATGTGGGAGATGATGGAGAGGTAGTGATTTCAGATCCTTCCAATGATCCGGCATTCTTTGAATCTGCTACAGTAAATATTGAGGAGAATGCTGGAAAGAGCCCCGTCAATTATGTGATTCCTCCGGGAATTGTCAGGCAAAATAATCCTGGTGATCCGACCGGAAATACCTTGTTGAATGAGCAAGCTTTGGTATTGAGAACTTGCAATCTTCCAGATGGAGAGGGTAGAGCAGTATTCAAGCATGTGGCTTTTGATTTTAGGGCATATAAAAATTTAAAAATGTTTGTTCATGCCGAAGGGGCTGCCCCTCCGAATGTGAGCAATATTCAGAATACCGGAGACCTGCGTTGCTTTATGCGCATTGGATCCGACTACACTCAAAATTATTATGAGTATGAAATTCCTCTAAAACCCACTTTGCCCGGAGTGTATTCCCCTACAGGAGATTCCGAACATCCAGATCGGTATGCTGTGTGGCCAGAAGAAAACACTTTCGATATTTTACTGGAAGAATTAACCAAACTTAAAACCTTTAGAAATAGCGAATTAAATTCCGGCAATTTAACCCTTAATGATAAATATTCTGTTGTAACAGAAAAAGGCCATCGAGTATCTGTAATTGGTAACCCACAATTAAATAATGTCAAAGAAGTAATGGTGGGAATTCGGAATCCAAAAGATGGGCAAGGGCCTATTTGTGGGGAGGTATGGATTAATGAATTGCGGGTAACAGATTTTTATCAGGAAAATGGATGGGCGGCCAATGCTCGTCTGAATATGAAACTCGCTGATTTTGCCAATATCACCCTCAATGGTGCCCGAATGACTCCGGGTTTCGGGAGTTTGGAATCCAAAATTAATGATAGAAATAGATTCTTTATTACCTCCTATGGTGCTCAGGGAACTTTTGAAGCTGGGAAATTTACTCCAAAAAACTGGGGCCTTCAAATACCTATTTATTTAGCCTATAGTGAGAGCTTTAAAGATTATCAATTTAGTCCACTCGATCCGGATATTTTATTTAATGAGGCATTAGAAACCATATCCGATCCAATCAAACGGGACTCTATTCATAAAGCCAATCAAGAGTATATGCAAACCCGTGCCTATTCATTCAACAATGTGCGCAAGCAAAGGATGAATCAGAATCGTAAAACACGATTTTATCAAGTTGAAAACTTCGCCTTTACTTACGGTTATAATGAGCAGTACCAACGAAGTCACTTATTGCAGCACCAGATGAATAAAACATGGAATGCAGGGATCGACTATAATTATTCCTTCCGAAGTAAATCTATCATGCCTTTTAAGTCCAAACGGGAAGATGCTAAGTCCAATTTAATTCGGGAATTTAATTTTAGTTTATTGCCCAAAACGGTCGGAGTTCAAGTAAATGGAATTCGGCAATTGGAGGAGCGATTATTCCGGTCGACCGCTAACGCCGCCCCCATTGCCCCGAATTATCTGAATAATTTCGTGATTAATCGAAATTACAACATGCGTTGGGATTTAACAAAGAGTCTCGGACTAACCTATACCGCTGCCAACATAGCCCGGGTAGATGAGCCTTATGGCCCGGCAGATACGCAAATCAAAAAAGATTCTATTAAAGATAATTTATTTTCCTGGGGGAAAGACCCCTCTAAGAGCCATTTCAGAACCGTTAATTTTGGTCGAAATATCAGCTTTAATCAAAATATTAATTTGGCTTATAAAATGCCATTCGATAAAATTAAGGCATTGAATTTTATTACCACTCAGTTAACCTATACCGCCGGCTTTAAGTGGGAAACCGCTCAATTACAAAATCAATCTTTAGGAAATATTATCGGTAATTCCCGTACTATGACGGCCAACCCGAGTATAAATTTAGCGAATTTGTATAAAAAATTCCCGAAAATTCAAAAGGCATTAGACCCACCGAAAGCCGTATCTGTTACTATGGATACTGTCCGAGATGCATTTAGATTGCCCAAGGCAATCGGTCGGGAAATACTGAGGGTAGTACTCAGTATGAAAACCCTTGATTTAAATATTCAGGATAATCGAACAACCATATTACCGGGATATATGCCTCAAACAGATAATTTCGGATTAGACTTTGGGTATACACCGCCCGATTCTTTTGGTGGGGGATTTCCCAAAGACATTCCTCCCGGAATTCCATTTATTTTAGGAAGCCAAAAAGATATTCGGAATCAGGCAGGAAATAAAGGATGGATTTCTAGAGATCCTGCAATGGCGAATTTTTATGGACAAACGAAAACACAAAATATAACGGCTAAAACAGGATTTGTTTTAATTCGAGATTTAAAAGTGGATCTTACTGCAAATCGAACGAGTTCCTTAAATCAATCTTCGGTTTATAATTATAATACTGCATTAGGACAGTATGTTAATTCCAGTGAGAATATTACCGGGGCTTATAGCATTTCGTATATTGCTCTTCCCTCTCATTTTGGAAAGGTGGATAGTGTTTCTGCATTTTTTGATCAATTTTCAGATAATCGAAAAGTCATCTCCAAACGCTTGGCAAATGGAGAGGATGGGTATAACTCTGAATTCCAAAAATTTGAGTTGTCAGATGGATATCAAAGTGGGTATGATCGATCTTCACAGGATGTATTGCTACCTGCATTTTTATCTGCTTATGGTATATCGAATGTGAATCTGGTATCAACGAACCCCATGCCAAATATTCCTTTGCCTAATTGGAGTGCAAAATATGATGGACTGACGAAGATTCCTGGCTTGAAAGAATTGTTCAAAAGTTTTACCATTAGTCATGCCTATCGCTGTACCTATAGCGTGGCGAGTTTTACGCGAAATATTGTTTCTCAAGATTCTCCCAGAGTGCAGAGATTAGATCCAGTTCAGGATGCATCTGGGAATATTCGGGAGATGTTTAATTTCCGACCGATTAACCAAATAAATACCGTATCTATTTCCGAGCAATTTTCTCCCTTTATTGGGGCCAATGCAACCTGGAAGAATGGCTTAACCACGGGCATGGATTTCAATCGGGACAGAAATCTGGCATTTAATATTGGGAACAAACAATTGACGGAATCAAAGTCTAAAGATTTCTCTTTTAATTTAGGATGGAGAAAGGACAAGTTGAATCAAACGATTCGGATTTTTGGCAAGGATATTAACTTAAAGAATGCTTTGAATGCACAAATGAGGGTTTCCGTACGAAACACAAAAACCCGGAATAGAACCCTTGATTTTATTGGGCCTGCACCTGTTACCAATGGAAATACAACGATTAGTATTGCCCCTTCCGTAGATTATACCGTGAGCAAGCGATTGAATATCCGTGCATTTGTGGACCATACCATCAATCGACCTGCGGTTGCGAATTCCTTTCCGACATCCTTTACCAATTTTGGGATACAGTTGAGGTTTTCGTTAACGGGG
>JBEIHC010000041.1:0-22333 GCA_040381555.1 Bacteroidia bacterium | reverse complement strand
TTTGTTAGACGCTGATGGAATCTTGAATGTAGAGGCAAAAGAATTGCGCAGTGGTGTTTCTCAAGAAATTCGAATAAAACCTCAGTACGGACTCACCGATCAACAGGTGGAGGACATGCTTCTGGCTTCTTTGCAACATGCTCAATCTGATTTTGAGGAAAGGCAACTCACGGAAGCACGCGAAGAAGCACGGCAATTATTGTATCATGCAGGAAAGTTTATCCAGCATCACTCAGCCTTGCTCACCGAACCTCAGGTTTTGGGTATGCAGGAGCGAATGCAATCTCTCGAAACGCTACTTTCTGCGGGCGATAAATCTGAAATTCATGCAGCGATTGAAACACTCAATGACTATACTAGACCCTTTGCTGAGTTGGTTATGGATGAGGCAATACAGCAGGCCATGCGAGGGAAAAAATTATAGTGCATGGTCAAAATTGCTTGGAGACCGGAATATAGGCTCAGTCTGCCGGAAGGACATCGTTTTCCTATGCTTAAGTATGACCTGATTCCAGAACAACTACTTTATGAAGGTAGTGTTGAATTAGAGAATTTTTTTTGTCCTGAACCTATGGCTGAGTCGGATATTTTATTGACCCATACACTGGAGTATTGGACGAAACTGAAAAGCCAAAAACTGACAGCTGCAGAAATTCGCAAGAATGGTTTTCCTTTGAGTCCAGAGCTGGTGTTTCGGGAGATTTGCATTAATCAGGGCACTCTTGAAGCGGCTGAATATGCACTAAAATATGGTGTGGCTCTAAATGTTGCTGGGGGAACCCACCATGCATTTGCAAACAGTGGGGAAGGTTTTTGCATTTTAAATGATTTTGCTTGTGCAGCGAATGTTTTACTCAAAACTTCAAGAGTGCAGCGGATTTTAATTGTTGACCTGGATGTTCATCAAGGAAATGGTACGGCTGCCATTTTTTCTGGTACAAAGGAAGTGTTTACCTTCTCCATGCATGAGGCTTCTAACTATCCCTTACACAAAGAGAAATCAGATTGGGATATCCCATTACCTGATGGGCTTCAGGATGTCGAATATATGAATATTTTAACAGGTTCACTTCCTAAATTGATTGAATTTCATCAGCCTGATTTGATTTTTTATTTATCTGGAGTAGATATTTTGGCGACAGATAAGTTAGGGCGATTGGGTTTGAGCCGGGAGGGATGTCGGTTAAGAGACTATTATGTACTAGAAACGGCTTACAAACATAGAATCCCAATCACAATAGCCATGGGGGGGGGATATTCTGAAAATATTCGGGATATCGTTGAAGCACATTGCAATACATTTCGAATTGCATTGGAATTATGGGGAAAATAAAGGATTTTTTTTAGTTAGAAGGTTTCTAAATAAGACTTCCGGACAAGGAATATTGATATTAATGGGAATGAAAACTAATTTTGACAAGTTTTAAAAGCAATTATCACAGATGAGTTGGATAACTGAAACAGTACAATCTTCGCTTGGGAAGAAACTTTTAATGGCACTAACAGGGCTATTTCTAATTATTTTCCTAATTACCCACCTAGCGGGAAATCTTCAGTTGCTCTATGGAGCAAAGGAAGATTTTAATACCTATGCAAAATTCATGACAACTTTTCCCTTGGTAAAAGCTGTTTCTTATCTTTTGTATGCCTCTATCTTAGGTCATGCTGTGTATGGTCTTATGCTCACTCTTCAAAATCGGGATGCTCGACCTGTGAAATATGCCGTTAGTCGTCCTGAAGCCAATAGTCCATGGTCTTCAAGAAATATGGGGATTTTAGGAACCGTTATTTTTATTTTCATCGTCATCCATATGAAGAGTTTCTGGTATGAAATGCATTGGGGTGAAATTCCGTTGGATAAAAATGGCAACAAAGATTTATATGAAGTAACTGCAACGGCATTTAAAAGTCCGTTGTATGTATTGTTTTATGTTTTTGCAATGGCTGCATTAGCCTTTCACTTACTTCATGGCTTTAGTAGTGCGTTTCAATCTTTGGGGTGGAATCATCCGAAATACAGTCCAGTGGTCAAAACCGTTGGTGCTGCTATTGCGTTTTTAATTCCGGCATTATTTGCCTTGATTCCTGTAATAATGTTGTTAAAAAATTCCTGATAATATTCGGATATGATACTGGATTCAAAAATACCTGCAGGTCCAATTTCTGAGAAATGGTCTAAGCACAAGTTTAACTTGAAACTTGTCAATCCTGCAAACAAGAGAAAATTTGAAGTAATTGTGGTAGGGTCTGGATTAGCAGGCGCCTCCGCTGCAGCAAGTTTAGCAGAGTTAGGATACAAGGTGAAATGCTATTGTTTTCAGGATAGCCCACGCCGAGCGCACAGCATTGCCGCTCAAGGAGGCATTAATGCCGCCAAAAATTATCCTAACGATGGAGACTCAGTTTACCGCTTGTTTTATGATACCATAAAGGGTGGGGATTACCGTGCTCGTGAGGGTAATGTGCATCGCTTAGCTGAGGTAAGTGTTAACATAATTGACCAGTGTGTGGCACAGGGTGTGCCCTTTGCGCGTGAATATGGAGGACATTTAGATAACCGATCTTTTGGTGGTGCTCAGGTCTCCCGTACTTTTTATTCCCGGGGTATGACCGGGCAGCAATTGCTCTTAGGTGCCTACTCTGCTCTCTCTCGCCAAATTGGATTAGGGAATGTTCAAATGTTTACCCGCACCGAAATGTTGGATGTGGTAATGGTAGATGGGCAGGCACGGGGCATCATCACTCGTAATTTGGTAACTGGAGCAATTGAAAGACATGCCGCACATGCTGTTTGTTTGGCAACAGGTGGTTATGGTAATGTGTTTTATTTGTCCACCAATGCCCGGGGTTCAAATGTAACTGCCGCTTGGCGTGCGCATAAAAAAGGAGCTTTATTTGCCAATCCCTGCTTTACCCAAATACATCCTACTTGTATTCCCGTATCTGGTGATCATCAGTCTAAATTGACTCTGATGTCAGAATCATTGAGGAATGATGGGAGGGTTTGGGTGCCGAAGGCAAAAGGCGATCAACGCCGGCCTGAAGATATTCCAGAGGATGAAAGAGACTATTACTTAGAGAGAATTTACCCATCTTTTGGAAACTTAGTTCCTAGGGATGTTGCTTCTCGGAATGCCAAGCAAATGTGTGATGATGGCAGAGGTGTGGGAGCGAGTGGTTTGGCTGTATATCTGGATTTTGGCGATGCTATCAAACGATTAGGAGAGTCAGTTGTCAAACAAAAATATGGCAACCTCTTTGACATGTACAAACAAATTACAGGGGAGAATCCTTATAAAACACCCATGAGAATGTACCCAGCTGTGCATTATACTATGGGAGGATTATGGGTGGATTATAATTTAATGACAACAGTTCCGGGATTATATGCACTTGGGGAATCTAATTTCTCGGATCACGGTGCAAATCGTCTGGGTGCATCCGCTTTGATGCAGGGACTAGCAGATGGATATTTTGTAATTCCATATACAATAGGAGATTATCTCGCTTCAGCCAATATTAAATCCATCAAAACAGACCATCCCGCCTTTGGAGAAGCGGAAGGTCAGGTTAGAGACAGGATTAATAAACTGCTATCTATCAATGGCAAATTGACGGTAAAAGAAATTCATCAAAAGCTGGGTAAAATTATGTGGGATTATTGTGGAATGGCCCGCAGTGAGGAAGGTTTGCTCAAAGCAAAAGGCATGATTCGGGATTTACGCAATCAATTTTGGACGAATGTGAATGTCTTAGGCAGTGGGGAAGAGCTCAATCAAAGTTTGGAACACGCAGGTCGTTTAGCAGACTTCCTCGAATTGGGCGAATTAATGGTGGACGACGCTTTGAGCCGCAATGAATCTTGTGGGGGACACTTCCGCACAGAATATCAAACCGAAGAGAATGAAGCTCTTCGAGATGATGAAAATTTTTGCTATGTGGCAGCTTGGGAATATACCGGAGATAATGCTCCGGAGAATCTCCATAAAGAGCCATTGGTTTTTGAAAATGTTAAACTTTCACAAAGAAGCTATAAGTAATGAGCGGATCCATGAATCTCACCCTGAAAGTCTGGCGCCAGAAAAACAATAAAGAATACGGCCGCTTAGAAACCTATGCTATCGGAGACATTTCCCCGGATATGTCCTTTTTGGAAATGCTCGATGTTCTCAACGAAGATCTTACTCGCAAAGGCACAGAGCCTATTGCTTTCGATCATGATTGCCGGGAAGGTATTTGTGGCATGTGCAGTTTGTATATCAACGGCCGAGCACATGGACCCAAGCAGGGTACTACTACCTGCCAACTGCATATGCGATCCTTTAAAGATGGAGATACCATTGTGATAGAGCCATGGCGAGCCCGTGCTTTCCCTGTTCTACGAGATTTAGTCGTTGATCGGGGAGCATTTGATCGTATTATGCAAAGAGGAGGATTTGTATCCGTGGATACAGGGTCTGCTCCAGATGCAAATATTATCCCAATACCTCATCCTGTTGCGGAAAAAGCAATGGATGCAGCAGCCTGTATTGGTTGTGGGGCTTGTGTAGCAGCATGTAAAAATGCTTCGGCTATGCTTTTTGTTAGTGCTAAGGTCTCTCAATTGGCACTACTTCCTCAAGGACAGGTAGAACGAAAAGCGAGAGTTGAAAAAATGGTCGCTCAAATGGATAAAGAAGGATTTGGTAACTGCTCTAATACAGGGGCATGTTCCGCTGAATGCCCTAAAGAAATCTCGGTTGAAAATATTGCCCGAATGAACAGAGAGTATTTTAGTGCAAAAGTAACAGGGGATCAATAAGAATATTGAATGCATCCAATAATAATAAAGCCACTTTTTTAGTGGCTTTATTATTATTAGGCATAATTGTATCAACAAAGAAATAGTCAATTGTTACAGTTTGTTTTGTGAAAATGAAGAGGTTTTAATTCTTTGAAAACTAGGTTCATTTTATTGAATTCGTTGATTCAGATGGATTTTTTTAAATTATTCAATTCGGTTTATTTGTCAAGGGACGCTTGCCAGCTCAATTCATGGTAAGATCAATTTCAAACCATTCATTTTTAATTATTTGTCAAGGGACGCTTGCCTGTTTCAGTTTATCCCAATGCCGAATTGAGTAGTTTTTTATTTTGTCAAGGGACGCTTGCCAGCTCAACCCATGGCAAGATCAATTTCAAAATCAATTTCAAATCATTTATTTTTAATTATTTGTCAAGGGACGCTTGCCAGCTCAAATTCCAATCCAAAAATTAAACAGAATCTAGGCAAAGTTATTTTGAGCCAATCCTTTCTAAATATTTTTACTACAACTTACACCAAACAAGTATGGCAATAAACTAATATTTAATCAATAATAAAATCGTTTTTAATTGAGCCTTATAAAATGCTTATAAGCGAAAAAAACTTGTATTGATTTAGTTGAGTTCTTAATTGCAAAACTAAACTTAGAAGTACATAAATAACTTGTGTTAATTTAAATGCTAGGATTGATTGGCACATCCAAATGTAACGCTCTTCAGTTTTACAAAAAAACGAATCTATTTATTGCAACTTATTAGCCTGCAGCCATTGGATTGCCGCAGCGTTGCCTTGCTTGGCAGAAGTACGCGCCGCTTCAATAGCTCCTTGCTGATTACCTGTTTCAAATAGGGCGGCACTCAAAGACCACCAACCCTCCGGAAATTGATTTCTGATCTCTACAGACTTCTTAAAGTACTTTACCGCTTGCAATGGGTCTTTATTCTCCCGGTAATAAATGCCCAAATTATACCATGCCTCAACATATTGCGGATTTAAACTAACCGCCTTTAAAAATAGTTGAAGGGCCTCCTCTCTTTTACCTGTCATGATATAGGCATTTCCCAAATTACCATACGATTCGGCATGTGAACTATCCGACTCAATACTTCTTTGAAGTAGTAAAATGGCTTTATCCAATTGTCCTCCGCGGCCATAGCTAATTCCTAAATTACATAAAGCAATAGTGTAGTCCGGTCTAATTTCAATGGCCTTTTCATAGTAGGGAATTGCCTCTGCAAATTGTTGTTTGCGTTGTAACATAGCGCCAATGTTATTCCAAGCAACTGCAGATTCAGGATAATGTTTGATGCTATGAGAGAAAAGGGTAACCTCATCCTTCCATAAGCTAGATTGATACCAAGTAAGCCCCATCAGTACAGGTATTAAAATCATTGAGGGTAATTGAATCTGCTTTCCCCATAGCTTTTCAAGATGTTCATAGAGCATTCCGAGGCCTAAGAAAATAGGGACAGATGCTAAATAAAAATATCGGTCTGCTGCCACAGCATCTCCAACGGGTAAGAGTTGGAGAACAGGAAAAATCACGCCAGAATACCCTAGCATTACGAATAAAATTTTGGGATGTTTTTTACTCAGAATCAGAGTAGCAGAAATGAACAATAGAGCCATTCCTGCCTGAACAAACCAGATTGTTGGTAATTCAGGAAGAGATGCCGGATAGGGATAAATGGCGGAAAGGCCTAATGGAAGAAGCGTTTGCTGTAGGTAAAACCAATAGCCTCGAAGTGCTAAAGTGATTCTGGACAAAAAATCTAATTCATGCTCAACTGCCATTCCCCCTTGTAAATCCTGTGCCCAGATTGCTATGACGCCAAAAATAATTGAAAGAACCACATAGGGACACAACCATAACAGGCTCTTTTTCCAGTTTTTCCCTCCACTCAGTAAGATGTCGCTCGCTACGAGTAAGACAGGTAATGTTACCGCCATTCCTTTAGACAGGCAAGCCCCAAGAAATAGGAAAAGGGAATATACGAGATAAGACTTCTTGGAGCTTTCTGTTTGCTTAAAACGAATATAGAACAACCAGGAAAAAAGAGCAAAGCAGGTATAGAGTACATCTTTTCTTTCTGCTGCCCAAGCCACCGATTCAACATGCAGAGGATGCAGAGCAAATATCAATGCAGCAACTCTGGCTCCTGTTTTACTTAGGCCTAGTTGTAAAGCAATCTTCAATACCAGAATGGAATTTAGTATATGGAAAAGAAGATTGGTAAAATGATAGGCAAAGGCAGATTCTCCGGACAGCTTGTAGTTTATTGCCAAGCTAATCATTGTGAGGGGATGGTAATTACCCATCACTGGGGTCGTGAATGCTTTGGTCAAACTGAATTGTCGGGTAATGGCACTCTCTGTGATATACTTGAGGTCATCCCAGTCTATCAGTTGATTGGAGAAAATGGGTTGGTAGGCAACCAAACAGAGGACAGATAGGATAATTGGATCTACCCAAGCCTGAGTCCAGAGGAGCGGAGCAACTTTTGCTGATTTTGGAGATTTTTTTGTTTTCATCCGGAGTGCAAGTTAATCAAGCCCATGCAGGTTTAAAACCCCTGATTTCCGTAATTTTGAGAAATGGCTTTTAAAAGAGGTATATTCTTTCGGTTTTTGTTGCTTTTGCCACTTACTCTATTTTCTCAGCCGGATCTAGCCTGGTCATGGATTCAATCTGGGCAAACATATATCCGGATGGAAGTTTGGGTAGATGGAATTTACCGGGCAAGTCCTACTCAATTGGTCGCTGCAGGCTACCCCGGAAATATCCCTGTCGATCAGCTTAAAGTTTTTTGCCGTGGAGAAGAACAGGCCATTTATGTGGAAGACGCTAACTCAAATTCCTTATTCGATGGAAATGATTTTATCGAGTTTTGGGGTGCTCGGAACGATGGAGGGGATGATGCTCAACTGTATAAAAATCCTCAAACAAATCAGTATGATGCCAGTCGTCAACCTAATTCTTACCTCAGTCTTTTTTCAGATACTTCAATCTATTATTTAACCTGGAGTCCCCCACAAGGTAAGCGCCTAACACCGTTTTTTCTGAATAATTATTCTGCCTATTCTCCCGAATCCTTTTACCAGACTTACTCTCATATTAATTTAAATCTTTCCAATTGGGTAGCTGGTGGACCCGGAGCATTAGAAGCGGAAAATTCTGAGTTTGTCACCGGTGAAGGGTATTATGATTTATTCCCAGTCCAGTTTGGGAATCCTCGCACCCATTTAATTTCTTATCCAGGGGCGGTGTTGAATTCAGGCCGAAATTGGGAACTCCAAATTAGAGTGTTTGGTTTTTCAATTTTTTCCCATGCCCTGGCTTTTCAGTTTGGGAATTTCTCTTCCTTCAATCATTACTCACAGGGAATAACCTTAAATACCATTTCTCAGACTGGATTGATGAACACTTTGTCCGGTTCTCAAGCCTCGCTTACAACTCAAGCTTTGTATGCTCCCACTGATAATAATTACCTCTCCTGGATTCGATTGTATTATGATCGCAATTTTCAATTAGGAGGACTTGATTCTACTCATGTTAGTCGTTGGAGTAGTGTGGTAAATAGGTATTGGAAGTTTACCCAAGTCAATAGCACCTTAAATGATCTTCCTGTAGTCTATGATTTCACTTTAGGGTATCGGATTACTGGCACACCGGGCAATGGACAAATGGAGTTTATTGTTCCTGGCAGTAATTTGTCTAGAGAGTTGTATGTGAGTCATTCCGGAGTTGCTCGCACGCCTGTAATTAGGGCAGTAAACTTCCGTAAATTGGCAGACTGGGGAGGAGCGCCTTACATTATAATTACAGACAGAAGTTTGAGTTTTTCTGCTCAGCAAATGCTGGCCTTTCGGCAAAATAGCCAGAGAAATCCTCAAGCTTGTGTGATTGTTTATACCGATGAGATTTATGATGAATTTGGGTATGGGTCAGTTACTCCCCTAGCTATAAGGCGCTTCCTGCAGGTAGCTAGAACGCGTTGGCAAACAAAGCCTGAATATGTATTGTTGTGGGGCAAAGGAATGCACGAAACCATACGTCGAAATACCCGCCTTCCTTACACGGAAAATAAAGTTCCAACTTTTGGCTTTCCTGCCTCCGATCAACTTTTAGTGACGCCTTTAGATACCTCAGCATTGGGCTATTTACCTCAGCTTTCAATTGGCAGAGTCAATATTTATACAGACCCAGAAGGTCAGGATTATCTCTTGAAATTACAGCAATATGAACAAAGTACTTGGGATGGAACTTGGATGAAGGAGGCCGTACATCTTGGTGGAGGAGAAACTGCAGGAGAGCAAAGTTTAATAAACGGATATTTAACAGGTCGCTTTCTCCCTATTTGGCAAGATGCGCCTTGGGGAGGAAGGGTTTTAGGACAACAAAAATCAAACGGAACTTTACCTTCAGCTAGTGTCACTGAAATTCAGAATAAAATTAATCAGGGCGTTGGGTTGATTTCTTTTTTCGGACATTCTACTAATAATATTTTTGATATTGATATTCGAGAAGCATCAGAATATACCAATATAGGAAAGTATCCATTGGTAATAGCGAATGGCTGCTACGGCGGCAATTTTTCTACTGTGAATAAAACTTTTGGGGAGCGATTTCTTTTAGAGCGGGACAGAGGAAGTATTGCTTGGATTGCTTCTTCCGGATTGGGGTATATTGTCTATCTAGGGGAACTTACTAAAAATATTTACGAAGTGTTGTACCGCGATTCGATCGGAGTGCCGCTTGGAAAATCTCTTGTTCAAGCACAACAACGATTGTATGGTTTTGGATGCAATGCACCTAGTACCTGTCCTGTCACTTTAAATCACTTGCGTCAAACTAATTTACAAGGAGACCCAGCTTTAATTTTACATTTCCCTAAAAACCCAGATTATGAAATTACGGAAGCCGGAGTAAAATTTGACCCAGATCCATTCACTTCTAGAGATTCTTTTAAGGTAAAATTAGGAGTGCGTAACTTGGGAAAGGCTGTGCCAGATTCTGTTCCTGTAACTTTACATCAACAGATTTTGAGTGGTCCCCTACAAGGAGAAGTTTGGAACCAAGGTACTCGGAATTTTTCGCCAATTACTTATGCTGATACGCTTTCATTTCAGGTGCCTTTTAGAGAAGAAAGAAGCGCCGGCTTAAATCGTTTTTCTATTTGGATAGATAGCTCAAGAATTCTCGATGACTCTAATTATGCAAACAACTCTATATCTATAAATAAAATTATTCCAGGAAACGCCCCAGCCATTTTATATCCATTTGATTTTGCTATTATTCCTCAGGCTCAAGTAAAATTATCAGCATCTTCTTTTAATATGAGTAAGAATGCTGCTCAGAGATATGAATTTGCCCTTGATACTTCTTGGACATTTTCTTCCCCAGCGTATCAAAGTTCCGGGATTCTCACGGGGTCTTCTTGCTATATGGAATGGACTGTACCATTCTCTTTGCAGGAAGGACAAGTGTATTATTGGCGAGTGCGCCTTCCGGATGAATCTCAATCCACTTGGGCAAGTGCCTCCTTTCAATATAGACCTTCTGTTAGTGGTTGGGCTCAGTCCGCTCTCCCTCAATACCAAAATAATCTATTTGAAGGTCTTACTCCTGATTTAAATCAAAATGCCTGGAAATTCGATAGTCTGTCCGCATCAATAAATATAATTACTAATACTGGAGGGAATGCTCGATTTAATTTTAATGGAATTAAAGTAAGTAATAATGATAATCACCCTACTGTGGTAAATGGAATTTGGTTTAGTCATATTGGAGGGGATAATTTAAGTATTCAAAGTAATCACCCACAGTATGGTTCCTGGACTTGGTATCCTATACCCTCTGGAATTAGTAGCTTAACGCAAGCCATACAACAAGTGCCGGCAAATGATTGGGTGATTTTGTGCTCTCAGTTTAATGCAGGGATTTCTTCTTGGGTAAATAACCCCAATGGTGAGGCCTTGTACCAGGCAATCGAAAACTTAGGTTCGGCATCGATTCGTTCTATTCCAGATGCTCAACCTTTTATTCTGGCGGGGAGAAAAGGAAGTAATCTGGGAAGTGCTTATGAAGTGGTTCAAAGTCCTTGGCAATTATCTGCAACTATTAAAAGTGGAAATACTCGCGGAACAATTCGTACCCGCTCTATTGGTCCTGCAATACAATGGAATCAGGCAAATATGAAATGGGTCGGAGATAATTCGGACGATTCTCTGCAATACAGCCTAATGGCAGTGACAAAACAATCAATAGATTCAAGCCTTGTAATACCCAGTAGTTCCAATTCTGTGCAAGTAGATTTGTCTACTATTAATTCTGCTCTTTATCCATCACTGAAGTTTGCTGCAAGCCTCAGCGATGGACAAAATCGAACGCCGCCAAATCAACAGAACTGGGAAGTTATTTATGCCCCAGCTGGGGATGCCATTGCAGATGCCGCCAGATTTTTTAGCCTGGAACCCTCTCCCGTAGCCGAAGGGAAAATGGCAAAGATTCGAATCCAAGTTTCCAATTATACCAATGTTCCCTTGGATAGCATTACGATTCGGTATCGGGTGCTGCGTACTGGAAATCCGCCAATAGAACTTGGGAGTAAAAAATTCGCATCCCTACCTGCAGCAAGTTCCATTCTTACTGAGTTTGAATTTAATTCAATCGGTATGGGAGGTCAGAATACTTTAATTGTCGAGGTAAATCCCGATCTGATTTTGCCTGAATTGTATCTTTTTAATAATTATTTTTATTATCCTTTTTTTGTTGATGGAGATAATCAGAACCCCTTATTAGATATTACTTTTGATGGAAGAAGATTGATGGATGGTGAGGTTGTTTCTCCCAAACCAGAAATTGTTATTACCTCAAAAGATAATAATCCGGTATTTCCAATTGATAGTCTAGGATGTTTTAGGATTTCCTACCGTACTGAAAACGGAGCCGATTCTGTAGTTGTTTTAGAGAATAATTCTCAGATATCTTTCTCCCCAGGAATATTACCTCAAAATCGAGCACGATTAAAATATCAACCGGGTCCTTTGGTCGATGGAGATTATACTCTAAGGGTTCAGGGATTTGATAAAGTGGGAAATGCTGCAGGAGGCCAACCTTATGAGATTCGATTTAAAGTAATTAATGAAAACACGATTACCCCCATATTTAATTACCCTAATCCATTCTCTACTCGAACAAAATTCGTTTTTACCCTCACAGGAAAAGATATGCCTTCTATTTTTAGATTGGAAATATATACCATTACCGGAAGACTAATTAGGCGCATGGATTTAAGGGAGTTAGGATTAGTTCATATCGGACAAAATTTAAACGGATTTGAATGGGACGGCACCGATGATTATGGGGACCGATTGGCAAATGGTGTCTATTTATATAAGGCCGTGATTCGATATCCAGATGGAACAGAACCAAAACTAAGGGAAGCGTCGGGTTTGAATCACTATTTTAATAATGGGTTCGGAAAGTTGGTTATTTTTAGATGAGGTAAATTGGTCTACGCTTTTTTTCTAGGCAAATACCGAGTTTTAATTAAATTTAATTGCCGAATTCTGTCAATTAAATTCAGGATAAAATCTCAGAAGCAGTGGCTTGTGGGTTTCCTCTTCTCTACTTCGGGGAGGGTTAGGGAGGGGGTAAGTCAGAGTTAAAGTGAGAGCAACGAAAAATATCAATACAATTAATCATTACCCATAATTATTGGTGTAGAACCATTTTAATACTTGTACGATTTCATAACGGATAATTCGAAATATACTGTAAATTTCGAATACATCAAAACAAGACGAGAAATTCGTTTTGTAAACTTCTCGTCTTGTTCTTCTATGTTTTTCTTGTCATTTATAAATGGTTAGGGTAAATTATTGTATCGTAATTACCTTTTCCTTTTTTACAGGTAATTTTTTGGGAATAAAAATACTTAATACCCCATCTTCTTGTTTTGCTTCTATTCCCTCCACATTAATCGATTCGGGAAGTGTAAAGGAACGGGAAAATGCTAGGTATCCGAATTCCCTTCTTTGATATTTTACCTCCTCTTTTTCATCTGTTTGTTCAGCCGTAATAGTGAGTAGTTGATTCTCTACCTGAATTTTGACTTTTTCTTTCGGAGTACCAGGAATTGCCAGTTCTAATTTCCAGCCATCTTCTTTCTCCTGAATGTTGACTGCTGGTAGCGTGCATCTTGTGGATGCGTTTCCTGCGCGAAAGAAATCATCTAACAACCTCTCATCCATCAGGGGAGACATAAAAGTTTTGGGTTTCCAGAGCATATGTGTCATACTGTTTTAATTTTAATTGTTTTGTTTTCTCAGAACAAGGGTAATACCAAGTTGAAATATTCTGAATTTATGTCAGTTTGAAGATGCTTTATCTGTTATTCTGTCTGAATAATCTGTCAGATTTTCCGAGCCAATAGGAATATAGATAAGAGTTAAATGGATTATATCTGCCATTTCTATTTTTATTGAAGCAGAATGATTTTTAGAATTAGATAAACTATAGCCGAATTTCCTTAAAACTATTTACCTTTAAACATGATTTATCGGATTCCATTTCTCGTTTATTTTCTTTGCACTCTTTTAGGGCCTATTGGATTTGCTCAATCAAATAATTCTACCTGGCAAGGAAAGTTAAGCGTTGGAGGTCAACAATTGCGTTTGGTTGTTCATCTGAATCGAAATGGGGAGACTTGTTCTGCTACTGTTGATAGTCCAGATCAAATGGCTATGGGCATACCTTTTAGTTCATGCCAGTTGCGATCAGATTCCTTGCTCTTATTAGCAGATGCCCTACAGGCTGCTTATTTGGGGCGATTTATGGGAGATTCCATTATGGGAGACTGGAGTCAAGTCGGAATGCGTTTCCCATTGATCCTGTTTTTGGCCAACCAAAATGAAAATATTCAAAAAGGTGAATATGTGCGCCCCCAAAATCCCAAGCCGCCGTTTCCTTATGTGGTGCGGGAAGTAAAGTTTTCTAATACTCAAGCAGAAATTGAATTAAGTGGTACCTTATCTATGCCGGAAGGTAAGGGGCCATTCCCTGCGCTGGTATTAGTCTCGGGCTCTGGTCCACAAGATCGAGATGAAACCATTTTGGGACATAAGCCCTTTGCCGTGATAGCAGATTTCCTTACAAGAAAAGGATATGCTGTTCTTAGGTATGATGATAGGGGAGTAGGTGCATCAACTGGCCAGTTTAAAGGTGCAACCACACAAGATTTCGCGACTGATGCGAATTCAGCGTGGAAGTATTTAAATAGCTTACCTGAGGTAGATAAATCCAAAGTAGGGGTAATTGGTCATAGTGAGGGTGGGATAATTGCCGCAATGTTAGCCTCCACTAATCGCAATTGTGCATTTGTCGTATCTATGGCAGGTCCAGGAATTCCGCATGATCAGGTATTGTTGGAACAAGAAAATGCATTGTATAGCTCTACTTCGTCGGGTTCTGAAGATTTGGCCGAAGTAATGGCATTTAATAAATCCTGTTACGATGTGTTAAAGCAGGAAAAGAATTCAGCCATACGAGAAGCTCGAATTCGTAAATTATGTTACGATTATTTTGAGTTGGGAAATGCAGATTATCCAGAAGGAAAAAAAGCCGCTGGAAAACAGGCGGAGATCATGATTCAGGTTTTACTCGAACCCTGGTTTCTTTATTTTATTCAAATAAACCCCGCTAACTATTGGGGTAAAGTAAAATGCCCTGTATTGGCTATGAATGGTGAGTTAGATTTACAAGTCCTGCCAGTATCGAACCTAAGAGGTATTCAGAAAGCCTTACCCAAACGGACTAAAATTAAATCTTGTTTTATTGAATTGAATAAATTGAATCATTTATTTCAACCTGCAGTTACTGGGCGTCCAGAGGAATATGGAGCCATACAGACAAGCATTTCAGAGTCCGCACTCAATTTGATTTCTGATTGGTTAATAAAAGAAATTCAGTAAACTTGTTCCGAGAGTTAATATGGGATTGGAAGAATTTATTCTATTTATTGGATTGGCATTAATAGCAGAAGTATTAGGTACAGTTTCCGGTTTTGGATCTTCATTGTTATTTGTGCCTGTTGCTGCTTTGTTTTTTGAATTTAAAATAGTTCTAGGCATAACTGCAGTTTTTCATGTCTTTAGTAATATTTCCAAAATTTATTTGTTTAAAGAAGGTTTGGACAAAAATATTGCAATTAAATTAGGTATTCCTGCGGTTGTTGGGGTGTTAATTGGTGCTTTGTTGACCAATCTGTTGTCTCAGGTAGTCGGTGAATTAATCATGAGTGTGGTTGTGGTATTGATGGCTTTAATTTTATTGTTCAGTCCGGGAATTAAAATAAAACAGACCAATCAGAATTTATATACGGGAGGTGCTGTATCCGGATTTTTGGCAGGATTAATTGGGACTGGAGGGGCTATTCGAGGCCTAACTTTAATTGCCTTTAATTTGGAAAAGCAAGTGTTTATTGCCACCTCTGCTTGGATTGATTTAGGGGTTGACTTTAGCAGAAGTGTTGTATATATTCTGAATGGTTATTTTAAGTATGAACATATCATGCTTATTCCTTTTTTGATTGCAATAAGTCTGTTGGGCTCTTGGTTGGGAAAAATGATTTTGGGCTACACCTCCCAGTATGCTTTTAGATTAATCGTTTTACTGGTAATTTCTTTGGTGTCATTATTGCAATTAGTAAAACTAATTCATCAAGTTTGGGTGGCATGATTGGATGATTAAAAGCAAAAAATGCAAAGGGTGATATTCTTGCATTCTTTTACAGTGGTTAGAATATGGTTAACAATTATATTTATTTTTAGCTTATAATTGATACTCGAACGATATATTCTAAGATTATATAATCGTATTTAATTAAACGGCTCTACGCCGTTTTTTGTGGGTTTGATAGGACCATTTTTCCAAATTTCGGAATAGCAAATGATTCAGGAATCCCCAAATTCGATATTATTCCAATTCGTATTATTTGGTGAAATTCTGGACACAATTGTTGTGGCCAGTAGGGTTGAAGCCCTCACCATTGGAGAGGGGAGGGAGAGGGTATAGCCTAATTTTAAAATATTTATAACCACTATACCGGGTGCTTCTAAGATTTAATTACCCATAGTTAATGGCGTAGAGCCATAAAAATGAATGTATTATACATGGCGCGAATTTTTCAATACAGTAAATATATTTTTTTAGCAACCCCTTTATAATCTAATTTGAAATAGAATAAGTTCCCATCTCTTGTACGAGGAATTATCGGTGTAGATTTTTTATCCTCTACCAGACCATTACTTTAGGTTCGCAGAAATCTTTACACGCATAGGCAATCCCTTCTCTTCCCATTCCGGAATCCTTTACTCCACCATAGGGCATCGCATCAATTCTTAGGGTAGGGGCATTGTTGTGGATCAGTCCACCGACTTCAAGGTGTTCAAATGCATATTTCAACCGATTTTCTTTCTGGGTGAATATTCCTGTTTGTAAGCCAAAGGAAGATTGGTTGACAAGGTCAATTGCTTCTTCAAAACTATTGGCTACCTGGATTCCCGCCACAGGGGCAAATGCCTCTTTTTGGGATAGCTGAACTCCAGCCGGGATATTCTCCAATAATGTCGGTAATATAAGATTGTGGCCTGATTGGGTGCCTCCACATATTAATTGAGCTCCTGATTGAATTGCCTCCTGAATCCAAGTTAGGGTTCTTTGAGTATTGGCCTCATCTATCATGGGGCCACAAACTATCGTTGGATCTAGTGTGGAACCAGTTGGCGTGTTCGGTATCATCAACCGTAATTTGTTAATTACTTCTGAATAGATTTCTTTGGTGGTGATTATTCTCTGAATAGAAATACAGATTTGTCCTGCATAGGCATAGGCTCCCTGTATTATTTTGGGTAAGGCATCCTCCAAATTAGCTGTATCGTCTAGCACAACAGCTGCATCTCCTCCTAATTCTAATATGACTTTTTTCTTTCCTGCATCCGCTTTCATTTTCCAGCCAACCTCCGGACTTCCCGTAAAGGAAAGGATTGTAAACAATGGATGTTCAACAAGGTATTGGCCAACGGTACGCGTGCAGGGCAATACCGACCAGGCCTCTTTGGGGTATTCTGTCTCAGCAATTATCTCAGCCAAAATTAAAGCTGTTCTTGGAGTAGCGCTCGCTGGTTTAAGTACAAATGCATTTCCGGTTGCAATTGCTGGCGCTACTTTATGTGCTACTAAATTTAAGGGGAAATTGAAAGGTGAAATAAGTAAACAGGGCCCACTCGGAAAGTATTTCACCAATCCCATTTTTCCTTCTAATCCAGGAGCATGTGACAGATCCAAAAGTTCTCCTTGTTGGTTCCATGTCCAGGCTGAGGCTAGCTTGAAAGTTTGGATTGCACGGTCAACTTCGGTTCTGGCATATTGAATGGGTTTGCCTGCTTCTAAACAAATTGTTTGGGCAATTTCTACTTTTCTTTCTTCTAGTCTTTGGGCAATACGATTTAGAACTTCTGCACGCTTCCAGACAGGTAGTTTGCGACTTATTTGAAAGCCCACACAGGCAGCCTGCACGGCTTCTTCGGCTTGTGCAATAGTGGCAGTGTCTACTTCATAAATTATATTACCATTTTCTGGATTGTGAACCGAAATTGAATTTTCTGATTGCGTAGGTGTACCCGCTAGGTAAAAAGGATATGCTTTCATAATACTTAATTTCTAGGTGCTTGTTGATGCTTCAATAGTCAAATTATAGGGCGGTATTTTGTTATTGAATTTGCTTCAATAATCTTTTTATTATTACTCAACACTTATTTGATTCCCCCTAACTTTTAAATGCCCAATTGGCTCAAGAGTGAAAATACTAAATGTATTTATTATATAGTTAGCCATTTTGTAACTATTTTTTTTAGTTCTACCTCTATATTTTTAATGTCACTTTTATTTGATAGGGAAATAATTCCTCTGTCTCCAGATTTCCATTCAATTAAGGGCGATAAAGTGCTGAATTCAGTAGATAAATCCCTAAGCGATTTTTTGGCCCCTAAGTGCAGGATGATTTGAAAATGTTTGACGGGCTGTATTCTAAGTGTAATTCTATCTTCACCATTTACCGTAAAGTTGGGACTATTCCATTTTATTTTTTCTTCTGTAGAATGTCCGGAATTCATAATGATTTCTCGGATCCATTGAATGGAAGATTCCTGGGGATGGTTCAAAGATTCAATCCATTTACTTATTTCAGGGTTCAGTAATTGGGTCTGGTTTTCCGAGTTCAAAATGGTATTATTTTAATATCCAGCTAACTTCCTCCACACCTTCTAAAGAATCTGTGCGCATATATTGCTTGCAGGAGATTCTCCAAGTTCCTTTTTCACGGAATTTAATCCCGCTTAGCAGGGGTAGAGTAAATTCTATTTTCCCGAAAATATCTGGCTTTTGTATCCAAACTCCTTCTTCATTCATCAATTGGAATTCCTGAATGCGAATGAATGAACTATCGGAGGGAGTGGTGATTACCTCACGAATAAATAGATTTCGGAAAGGATAATTTTCCTTGAGATTTATTTTAATTTCAGTAGAATGGGTTGAGCTTGTGTCCTCAATGAAGGGTTCGATAATTACCGAATCTGTATAAGCCCAGATGTTTTGAGGAAATGACTTATGCGCTGACCAAGAATTAGGCCGGCATGCCCAAAGGCAAATACATAAAACCAATAATATCAAACGCATCAACTTTCCGGATTAGCGGGAGGGTTTTCTGTATTACGGGATGGCCGGTTTTCTCCTTCTTGCCTAGGCGGTCTGGGTTTACCCTGCTGCTGGTTCGGGTTTTGTCTAGGAGGGCGATTGCCTCCAGGTCTGGCTTGATTTGGGCGAGGAGTACCTGTTTGAGCATCAGGGGTAGGTCTTGGATTAGGATTGTTGCCCTGCACATCCTGCCTCGGTGGACGATTACCTGATTGTGAATCTTGTCTGGGTGGACGATTCGATTTAGGGAAATCTTGCCTTGGGGGACGATTTCCTTGTGTGTTTTCTGAATTTTGAGCCGGAGAATTTGAAGATTCTTCTGTTCGGGGTGCTCTTATATTCTGAGGGTTTTCGGACCTTGGCGGACGATTTCCCTGAGGTTTGGCTGGTCTTTGTGTCTGAGCATTTGGGGGATTTCCTGCCCTTGGTGGTCTGTTGTTTGGAGCATTCTCAGGCCTAGATGGACGATTACCTTGAGTAGATTCTGGTCTTTGATTTGTAGCGTTTTCTGCCCTAGGTGGCCGATTGTTCTGAGTATTTTCAGGTCTCGGTGAACGCGGGGCTGATGGACGATTACCTTCCGTAGAACCAGCATCTGTGCCTGGTGATTTTTTCTTTTTCTTCTTTTTATTTGTGTTTAATGGCCTCTCATTGATACGAGATTGACCCACCACATCTACGAAGTCCATTGCTTTTTCACGACGCGTTTCTTCTTCCTGAGCAAAGATTTCTTCAGAAGATAAAAGACTAGGAGGCTTAACGCCCTTTTTATTTAAAGCTACTAATTCCTTTACTCTACTAACATCTACTCCATGCCAATCACTGCCATCTCCATAAGCAAACCACATTTTTTTCTTAAATATGTCCGTTTTTTGAAGACGCGCTACGCCCAATTCTGTTTCTACAGAATGCACTTCTGGTATGCCCTTCAGCGCATCCATATAGGTTTCCAATTCATAATTCAGACAGCATTTCAGACGGCCACATTGCCCCGATATTTTCATCGGATTCAGCGAGATGTTTTGATACCGTGCCGCTGCAGTTGATACATTCTTGAAATCCGTCAACCAGGTTGAGCAACATAATTCTCTGCCACAAGAGCCAATGCCCCCTAATATTCCTGCTTCTTGACGCAAGCCAATCTGCTTCATTTCAATGCGAAGGCGAAATTCCTCTGCCAAAACTTTGATAAGTTCCCTGAAATCAACCCGACTATCTGCCGTATAATAAAAAGTTGTTTTGGTATTATCTCCCTGAACCTCCACTTCTGAAAGCTTCATTTCCAATTTCATCCTACGAATGATTATTCTAGATCGTTGGAGTAAATCTAATTCACGACTTCGGGCAGTTTTAAGTTTTTCTAAATCTTCGGGAGTTGCTTTACGGTAGATTTTTAAGAGCTTATCCTCAGAAACTCTCTTTTTACGCATCTGTAGCCGAGTAAGTTCCCCACTCAAACTAATGGTTCCTACATCATATCCTCTTTCCGCTTCTACAGCTACCAGGTCTCCTGTAAGTAAATCAAGACCATTTACATTTTTGTAAAATCCTTTGTGTGAGGACTTAAAGCGTACTTCATGCAAGGTTTCCTGCCGCGATACATCGGGCGGAAGCATCTGACTGAACCAATCGAAGGTATTCAGTTTATTGCATCCTCCCGTGGCACATCCCCCGGATTTACATCCGCCAGTGCCACATCCATTTCCTGTGCTGCAGGTTCCACATCCCATATCTTTGAATTCTGTTTGTCTGGTTTAAAAGTGCTTCTAAGTTACAAACAAAATACGATTCCCGCCTGTTTGTCTGACATTCCATACCGACACTTCAGTATATTTGCCCTTAAATCAGTCAGTATGAGTTATTCAGGAAATATTCGAAAAATTGGGGTAATTGGCGCAGGAGTTATGGGAAATGGTATCGCCCAAGTGGCAGCAGCTGCCGGTTATGAAGTAATATTGAATGATCTGAGCCAGGAGGCATTAGATAAGGCAGTGAAACAAATTCAAAGCTTTTTGGAAAAATCCGTCGAAAAAGGAAAGTTGAGTCAAGAAGAATGTGCCGCCATTCTGAGCCGAATCTCCTTGACAACTGACATCAAAATGGTGCAGGCTGATTTAATTGTTGAGGCTATTTTGGAAAATTTGTCCATCAAACAGGATTTAATTGCTCAGTTAGAGGCGGTAAATGGAACTGAAACTATCCTAGCTACCAATACCTCAACCATTCCTATTACCCGAATAGCCGCTAAAGCTCAAAGACCCCAAAATATTGTCGGGATGCATTTTTTTAATCCCGCACCCTTGATGAAATTGGTCGAAGTGATTGCCGGAGAAATGACCCACCCAGAAGTAGCGGAGGCTATTTTTGAAGTAGCCGTAAAAATGGGTAAAAAGCCGGTACATGTGAAGGATGAACCAGGCTTTATTGTTAATCGTGTTGCTCGACCTTATTATCTGGAAGCCCTGAAAATCTATGAAGAAAAGGTGGCGGACTTCACAGAAATTGATGCCCTTATGGAAGCAACCGGCTTTAAAATGGGACCTTTCAGATTAATGGATTTAATCGGGGTTGAAACAAATCATGAAGTGACAAAATCATTATACGAAGCTTTTTTTAATGAAACCAGATTTCGACCCAGTCGAGTGCAACAGAAAAAAGTTGATGCCCGACAGTTCGGTCGCAAAAATGGTAGGGGCTTTTATGTTTATGAGACAAAATAGAATTACATTTCACAGATAATTCTCGCAACTCTTTTTAATTCTATTTTCTGGTTCTACGCCATTAATTGTGGGTAATGATTAATTGCATTTGTATTTTTCGTCGCTCTCATTTCCCGCTCTCACTCTGTCTTTACCCCCTCCCTAATCCTACTCGAAGGAGCGGGACGCGGCCCACAAGCCACAGCTCCTGTGCTTTTGCCTTGTGTTAAATAGGTAGGTCATCGAGCTGTTATTTAGTTTTTAAAAGTCTCTTCACCCACAAAAAATGGCGTAGTGCCTATTTTTTATATTTTTCATTTTTTTCGAAGCAAACACAGCAAGGCAGATGATTTTATACAAGGCAATTATAGGTTTGTTTTTTTATTCAAAATGTCCAAGGTTCAATACAAACCAATAGCCGAATCCCCTTAAAATCTGCGGAGCAAGATTACCTTACAATTTTCCTTACCTATCTGTGCAATCTGCGGAAAAAAACTTTTAGCACCCATTCGCGAAGCGAATACATCATTTCAATTAATTATGCCATTGAATTCTATATATCCCTAACAACTTGAAGTCAAGCTTCTATCAAAAATCTGCGTAGCGAGATTATCCCACAATTTTCCTTATCTATCTGTACAATCTGCGGGAAAAAACTCTTAGCACCCATTCACAAAGCGAATACATCATTTCGATTAATTATGCCATTGAATTCTATATATCCCTAACAACTTGAAGTCAAGCTTCTATTTAAAGTCTGCGGAGCAAGATTATCCTACAATTTTCCTCACTTATCTGTGCAATCTGCGGGAAAAAACTCTTAGCACCCATTCGCAAAGCGAATACATCATTTCGATTAATTATTATAATAATATCATTTCGTTTAAAAATCCCAATACACCAAGGGTAAAGTTATACTTTAAATTAAAAATCTGCGGAGCAAGATTACCCTACAATTTTCCTTACCTATCTGTACAATCTGCGGGAAAAAACTCCTAGCACCCATTCGCGAAGCGAATACATCATTTCGATTAATTATTATAATAATATCATTTCGTTTAAAAATCTCAATAC
>JBEIHC010000040.1:0-22492 GCA_040381555.1 Bacteroidia bacterium | reverse complement strand
TGTGTCAAAATGAAACGGGCAATTGATTACAATGAAACGGGCAATTGGTTATAATGAGACGGGCAATTGGTTATAATGAGACGGGCAATTGCCCTTCTCTACGAAACCCAAATGAAATTGTGAATGGGTATTTGTATTTATAATTGGGATAATCAAAAAATTCCTAAAAAATGATAGGTCGAATGAGATTATGCATCTGTAGAGACGGGCAATTGCCCGTCTCTACGAAACCCAAATAAAATTGTGAAAGGGTATTTGCATTTATAATTAGGATAGTCAAAAAAAATCCAAAACAATGGTGTTTCGAATGAAATCATGCATCTGTAGAGACTGTAGGGATGAGCAACAGGAAGAGCCGTATGAAGGAAGACTTTCAAGTACGGTTCTGTGGGAAGGTAAGGGTGAAATTCCCTTGCCTGACCCGTTAGAGTAATTTTAAATGACACAAAAGAAATATTATGCAGTAAACTTTTCTAATGCCTCCATAATGAGATAAGAAGCTGGTGGAGACCCTCTTTCAACATGACAATCTATCCATTCAAATATATTAGGATTTTTTAATAGATTTCGAAATTCCGTTAGCAAATAATTTTTTAAGTTATCACCAGAATTATTTATTTCCTCCCATATTACTTCTCTGTTTTCTAAAACATAAATTATATCTTCAAAATCTTGACTGGTTCGTCCATCATTCTGCCCGCGATCTTTGTGAGCTTCTAATTTTGTAGCTATAAAATATGGAGCGCTTAATATCTTAACTACACTTCGTTCATCCATTTTATAATTAACAGCATTCTCAAAACCCTCAGGATACCAAATATTTGTAAAACCAATTGAAGGATCATTTGTCGGCATAATATCTACTGCTATTTCATGAATTCGATATCGACATATTACACCTGATTCTATGTCGTGAGAAAATCCAATTGATCTCAGTTTTTCTTCCAGTTCAACCCTGTCAGAATAATTTAGTATTTCGATTATTACGTCCACATCATCCGTTGGCCTGACTTCAAAAACTGGTCGATCTGGATAAAGTGATATTGTAGCACCTCCAACAAAAACTACTTTTTCTTTTAAATTATCTAATGCATTGGCAACCGCTTTGATTCTTACCGTATTACTATGATGGCTCATGTAAAATATATTTTTTCAGTTCATTTACTGCATATTTAATTTCCCGGACTTTCCCCACTCGTATAACATCCACTAAAGCTAAAAGCCTGTAATATTCTCGATCTTCTTTAACTGCTTCTACTTGTTTTTTATAAAACGGTTCAATCATTAATCCCATTGCTTCTCCTTTATTATCAGGCCAAACATAATCCATTTCACTAATAAAATATTTTTTCATATCGGGATGAGAATGAGCAGTTGGAATCCCTCTTACCATTGCCCCTGGTTGTTCTGGAAAAACATATCGGACACCATGTTCCAAGAATTCTAATAAATTCTGACGATTAACCTTCTTTTTGTTATAATCAATAAGACCAGCTAACCGACTTCTATTTAAAGACTCGGAAATTTCTGAAATACTTATCTTTAATAAATTCGCAAGCCCCAGCAATTGCCAACTTTCGGAACCTATTGAGACAATTTTCAACAGAATAGCCACATCTTGTGGGCGCATACCATTATGTTTTCTCATAGCACAAATATACTACAAATTTCTCATTTCGCATATCGCGAAACAAGAAATTATCTAAATATTCGTATATTTGTTTCAATGTAATTGAATATTATTCACTCAGAACAGCGAAAAGATAGAACAAAATAACTTGAAATTCAATTGGTTGAACAAATAATAGTCAAATATCGATTGTGGGATGGCTTTATTGACAAAAATCCCAAACGAGGCATTGCAAAGGCTCATAAACAAATTATAGAATGGGCAAACAACCAAAATCTTCCTTCTATACTAGTTGCTGAGGACGACATAAAATTTACAGCACGAGGAGCTTTTGAATATTTTCTTCAAAATGAACCAGAAGATTACGACATATATCTTGGAGGAATAATTTATAGAAATATTAATTCAGATAACTCAGTAAACGATTTTTCAGGAACACACTTATATTAAATTAATAAAATATTTTACAATACTTTCCTATCATTATCGGAAGAAAAAAAAATATTGACAGATCATTCGCCAATAAAGGAAAATTTATTGTTTGTAATCCGTTTGCAGCAATTCAACACAATGGTTTTAGCGACAATCGAAAGAGACATCAGAATTATGAACAGAATTTGCAAAACAGACAATTATACTAATAAAACTACCACTAATACAAAATACTTAACCGCAGTGAAGCTGCGCGAAATTGCGCCTTAAGTCCCTGTTGACCAGGGCGGTTGTTAGTATCTTCTATTATGGAGTCTTAATACGGTAGCCAGTGGGCTAACTAAAAAATGGGCTATACGCCATTAATTGTGGGTAATTAAATAATGGCTCTACGCATTTTTTAGTGGGTAATTTCTTTTTATGTATATTAAGGTATTCCTCGAATTACCCGCCCGGGCACTTCGATACGCCCCCCACACTATATTAATGAACGACACAATTTCATTGGGGGCTACTCAGCGACCGGGCTGTTAAATCTGATATATTCAGGTTTAACGGATATTCTAGATTTGGATAGCGAGATAGTATCAAATAAGTCTTTTAATCTTCGATGATGAATTTTCCCATTACATAAATAGTTATTTAACCCACTGTAAAATGCGTAGAGCCAAATTAATAGTATTTCCATTAACTTTATTTGATAAGATTCTGGATACAATGGCTATGGGCAGGGTATTGGGCTGGCATAAATTTCCAACTACTGATAGGGACAAAATATTAATTCATAAATATCCTCCAAAACAAGAAAGGACGCTTCGAGCGTCCTTTCTTATAACCGATCTAAAAAAAACTACCTAATTAAAATCACATTGCCTCCTACCTGAACGGCAGATCCATCAGAGGCCTTTCCGTTAATTACATATACATAGGTTCCATCTGGATTAGGAATTCCATTTGTAGTGCCATCCCAACGGAATTTGAGGTCAGTAGAGTTATAAACTTGGTTACCCCAACGGTCGTATATCACAATAGCAAATTCATTTATCAGTCGATATTCCAGAGAGAAGTAATCGTTAACCCCATCTCCATTCGGACTAAAGGCGTTTGGAACAAATACACTGACCATTTTACTCACTTCTACCAATGCCTTTTTCGTAATTTTATTTACACACCCATTGGTATCTACCACTGTGAGCGTGACATCATAAGTTCCTTCATTCCCATATTGATAAGAGGGAGCCATAAAGCTGGAAACCTGTCCTCCATCTCCAAAATTCCAAGACCAAGAATAAATTGAGGGTCTATCCATGCTTCTGGCTGGCTCAAAATTAACCACTGCTTCTGGAAGCTCAGCTTTCAAAGGAGAACCAACAAAATCAACTAAAGGAAGATTGTATACCCAAGCGAATATTGGGAATCTTGGGGACTTACAACCTTTACTATCTTCGGATTCAATCTGGTAGAATATTGTTTTATTTAATTCAGGAATATTAACCTGTGGACCAGAGAAAAATGGATTTTCGTCTGAAGGGATTCGATACCAGTTAATCTTCAAATCGCCAGGAGCCCAAGCAGACATAATCGCATTTTCACCGGGACAAACAGAATCATGAATTGCGACTGGGAATGGGACTGGCTGAGGTTGTCCTACATAGGCTCTAGCAGTGTCCACACAACCTTTAGGGTCATTGACGGTTATGACATAAATCCCTGCTTCCAAATTGGTGGCTGTTTGTGTTCCTTGAGGAGGAACAGAATTCCAGCGATAGTCATAACTGCCATTTCCACCACTGACGATGGCAGTACCAGTACCCGTTTTGGTATGCGTACAAATGGCATCTGTTGAAGTTGCCCGAACTATCAGGGTGTCGGGTTCTGGCAAGAAGAAAGAGGCCGATCCACTACAACCATTGCCATCTGTTACGGTAACCTGATAATTTCCTTTTCTCAGATTGGAAGCTGTTGGTGTATTTTGAGGAGGATTGGTGTTCCAATCATAGAAATATTGTGGAGTGCCTCCATTTACTATTGCTGTAATTCCACCCGTTGATTCTCCGAAGCATCTTACAGGAATAATATTAGGAGTAATTGTTAATTCATTGGGCTCAATAATATTGACAGATGCATTGGTAGAACAACCGAAACCATCGGTTAACACAACCGAAACTTGCCCTGCAGCTAAGCCTGTCGCAATTTGAGTACTTTGAGCTGGTGAAGTATTCCATACAAAAGTATAGGGAGCAACACCCCCGTTTCCTAAAGCGGTTGCCGAACCGTCTGTACCACCATAGCAACTGACGGTTTCGTTCATTAAAGGCAATACAATCAATTGAGCAGGCTGAGTAATAATAATTGTGGCATTATCTCTACATCCATATTGATCTGTTACGGTAACAATGTAAGTACCAGCTGTTAAACCATTAGCCATTTGATTGAGTTGAGGAGGAAGAGTATTCCAGGAATAATTATAAGGAAGCGTACCGCTCACAGCACTGGCGAAGCCCATTCCATCATTTCCACCAAAACAGCGTACATCTGTTCCTGTTGCACTGACCACAGGATCTGAATGAACAGTAACTACAATTGGAAGGGAGGTTGCGATACATCCATTTACATCTGTAACAGTAACCGTATAACTTCCTGTATTACTAATGGAAACGGTTTGAACATTTAGGGTATTATCATGTGACCACTCATATTGAACTCCAGGGTCAGAAGTCAAATTTACCGAACCATTTGGGCAAAGATCCAAAGGACCCGAAGCGAGTACATTTGGCACTGCTGGCACATTGACAGTGACAACTCCATCGGCAGGTGCTGAAGCACAATTGTTCAGTGTATAAGTAACAGTGTAGGTTGAGGTTACTGTCGGAGTCACACTAATATTCTGCGTATTTTCTCCAGTGGACCAAGAATAAGAACCACCTGGGATACTACCTGCACCAGAAAGAATAGTTGTTTGACCAAAACAAACAGCCGCATTATTGACCGCAACTGTAGGAACAGGATTGACCAACACATTTACTTCTGCTGAAGTGGAAGGGGCACAAACCCCAGAGCTAACCAATCTCCTATAATAAGTGTTGGCAATTAAAGCTCCATCTGTAAAATTGACCGTATTTCCGGTAGGGATTACCACCCAGTTTAAATTATCCGAACTAGATTCCCAAGAGTAAGCATAATTGCCACTTCCACCCGTTGGGGTGGTTCCGTTAAATTGAGCAGGAGTATTTCCATTACAGATGGTTTGGTTTGCTGTAATGATATTGTTGTTTATGGCACCTTCCACAACAATAACGACTGAACTGGTGGTATTAGGAATACAAGTTCCAGAATTCACGACCCTTCTAAAGTAAGAGGTCAACATTTGTGCCCCCGGAGCATACCCTACGGTATTAGAACTCCCAATTGGAATCCATATATTATTATCTGGACTAGACTCCCACATATAAGTAAAGGCCCCGTTTCCTCCATTAGGAACGATTCCTGTTAAAGCATTGGGAATAGAACCTTCACAGATTGTTTGGTCTGTACCTATTAGATTATTACTAATATTTTGATCTACCACTAAGGTGACAGTATTAGAAGTTGAAGAAGGACAAGTGCCGTCTGAAATGATCCTTCTATAATAAATGGTACCGCCAGGTATGGGAGGAGTAAAATTCTGCCCAGATCCACCAGCTGGAGCCCAGGTTATGGCGTTGTTGCTCGACTCCCAAGTATAATTAGGAGCTCCGGCTCCACCAGTAGCAACAGAACCGGACAATTGAGCAGGAATTACCCCTGCACAAATAGTCTGATCACTTATAATCAAGTTATTACCGATTGGCTGATCCACTCGGATTGTTACAACAGCACTCGTATCTGCACATGGCAAAGATTGTACAACTCTTCGGAAGTACATGTTCACGGTAAGTACAGGAGGCTGATAATTCGGGGTTGCACCTCCGGTTACATTGGTCCAGTTCAAATTATCAGGACTACTTTGCCAGAGATAGGTATAATTTCCAGAACCGCCAATCGGTATAGTTCCAGTCATATTGCTCGGTTGAGAGCCCGAACAAATGCTTTGATTGTTGCCAACAGTATTATTAGAGATACTAGGATAGAGGGATATTTCTATGGAATTGCTCGTACTAGCTGCGCATACCCCTGCAGTAATAATTCGTCTAAAATAGGTGGTGGAAGTTATCGCTCCACTTTGATAATTCAGGGTATTGGAGCCTGTAATTGGATTCCAAGTAATCGCATTAGAACTACTTTCCCATGAATATTGAAAATTGCCATTTCCACCTGTTGGAGTGGTACCTGTGAATTGGGCAGGAACTCCTGCATTACAAATGGTTTGATTAGCTCCTATGGTATTCGTGCCAATCGGATTTTGAATATACAAACCAATAAATGCAGAGGTATCTATACATCCGGGCTGAGAAAAAACCCTTCTGCGGAAATAAACCGTAGAGGTAGGAGTGGGAGGAGTATAATTTTGGGAAGTAGCATTGGTAACATTTGACCAAGTTGAGTTGTTGGTACTGGACAACCACTGATAGGCGTAAGTACCATTTCCACCACCAGGCAAAGATCCACTAAGCATAGCTGCCAAATTGTTGGAACAAAGAGTTTGGCTTGAGGAAATATTATTATTGGTTATGGCATTATTACAAGCTTGTTGGTAGGTTATGGCTAATTGTACACTATTTACACAGGTATTCCCTCCATTATTAACTACTTGAATGGTATTATTACCTCCATAATTATAAACCGGAGGATTGGTAATACATACAGTGCCAGTGTAACAATTACCACAGCTACAATTACAGCCGGTTGGCACATTAAAAGTACCCACAGTAACCCCATTCAACACAACTGTCATACTGGTTAGACCACAGCAAACATAATTTACAGTAGCGCATACCTGAGTTACTTGATTACCAGCAGGTACCGGATCGGTAAAGGTTCTTTGACCGTTATTCCACATGGGGCTACCACTACCCTGTGCACAGGCATATTGACCGCTATTGATATTATTACAAATGGTACACCACCCAGTAGTCCAAAATACTGAGGTATTTACAACAGCTTGTGCTTTTAGGTTTGAATTATTGGCAATCCAAAGAGCTAAGAACAGAAGCAAAAATGAAGTTATTTTTTTCATAAGTTTTTACAACAGAGATTTCTGAAAGTCCCTTTTCAGAATATCATTTCAAAAATCCAAATAATAATTAAGAGTTCTTAGGCGAAATTGGCTGAATGGTAATAAATCAGGTTTAATTGTCCCGAAGATTTCAATTATTCACAAAAAAATAGGGTATTGTTCAAAACCATTATTGAGATAAGAAATCCATATTAACACTTGAATCCCCCCAAAAAATCGGAAAATTCGAATAATGAACTAGTTGACTCAATAAAAGATCATGCATTGAAGCAAAAGAAAAATCACCTGGAAGAAAGGTACATCTTAACCGAAAAAATGATTAAATGGGCATTAAAAAATATAGGAAAATCCGACCGAAACATGAAGATGCGTGCGATAGTTGATCACACTGGAGGTTGCTGAAAACAAGGAACCGAGCGAATGTCGAAATCCAACCTGATACCACCACCAAAGCCTGCTACGAAGTCGCTCCTGAGCTCCCAATGATACGGAAAGGTAAGTATCATGTTTGATAAATTGTTGTTCAATTTGAACCCCAGAGGTATCCATTTTAAAATCCGTATAACAAAAGGTAAATCCGGCAAGGGCATAAGGAGTATACAAATACTGTTTGGTGGGAACGATGAATTTAAACAATACGGGAAACTCAAAAAAGGCTGAGTTGACTTGAATGGAATCCTTGCTGAGATATCGACTTACATGATATCCTGAAATACCCATCTGCACGCCATTTTTCTTAGAAAACATAAACCCAAAATCTACCTGCGGGGCAATATTTAGGCCAAAACGAGGTTTATCGAAACGGTAGTAATTCAACATTCCGATCCCACCTAAGTTAATATATGCCCGGCTGGTAGCAGTAGAATAAGACCAGAAACCTGAGGAGTTCTTAGGAACTTGAGCTTGAATAAGTTCTGATTTTGCGAACAAAAAAATCCATGCACAAGCAACCCATAAAACAACATACCTGTTTTTTGAAATTGGAGAAATAAGAGCAGCAATAGGGACCAAATTATTTCGGGAATTTGAGTTTATTTTTCAGTTTGTCGGATTCTTCTTTTAGCTTCTTTTGAGCCTCTTCCTGAGCTTTTCGTTCAGCCTCTTTTCGGATTTTTTCCTCCGCTTCTTTTTTCAGACGCTCTGCTTCCTTTCGAGCTTTCTCTTCTGCTTCTTTCTTTAAGCGATCAGCTTCCTGACCAGCCTTTGCAGTAGCGGCATTTTTCAAACGCTCTGCTTCCATTCTGGCTTTGTCTTCAGCTTCCTTCTTCAGCCTTTCAGCTTCTTTCCGGGCTTTGTCTTCAGCTTCTTTCTTCAATCGCTCAGCTTCATCTGTCGCTTTATCCTTCAATTCACCGGCTTTATCCTGCAGCGCTTGCTGAGCCTGATTTTGAGCACTTCCCTCTCCATCCCCCTTCACACCCAAAATTTTAGGATTTTGAAAGGTACCCCCCATTCGAATTTCAGCCTTCAAACGCTCTCCAATCACTTTTTGACCTCCCGTCAAACTTGAAATAGCAGCATTCGCGGCCTGACCTGCCGCACCAGAAGGGGCATCTAATTTTATCAAATACTGAATTGATTGATCAAAGCCATTACTTCCAGAAATATTCAAAAGAGTATTACCCGCAGTCACATCAAAAGGATCAAAATGAATCCGACCATTTTCCACTCGATAAGTTATTTTCGTGTTTTTCAATTGAATTTCCCTGCTTCCACTCCCGGTCAATTTAGAAGCCTCGCCCATCTTTTTGGTTACCGGCATATCCGAAACCTTGCCTTCCAATACCAACATCGCGCCTAATCCGGTGAAAGTTTCCATTAAAGGCATCATATCCATCCCGAGTAAGCTAGAAATATTCATATCAGTGGAAAACTTCCCTTCTACAAACTTAGCAGCCGGCGCGAGTATCTGTACGGTATTAAAAGCTTTATATGCCTCTTGGATACTTAGATCAATAATTTTCATATTGAAATTAAAAGCTGGTTTCGCTAGGTTAGCAGCGTTATAAGTTCCTCCCATCACAAAATTACCATCCAGCAAATTGAATTTGACATTTTCCATTTGCACTGCTTGATTCTTCACGATCACCAAACCATTCACCTGCTTCAACACTAAGTTATCATACAGCACCTCATTGATACTGGTATTCAAGGTAAAATTAATTCCTGCAGGTATTTCTATTGGGCTCATGGGCACTTCTTCTGCTGGAGCATTTGCGGAAGGCTCATCCTCCGTCATCCATTCATTCACATCAAAGCGCGGACTATTTAGGCTCATTGTACCCGTTAGAGGTTCGTTCTCCAGCAAGGCATAAGCCAAGTAATTTTGAAATGCGCCTTTAACCGAAATCACACTTTTTCCCGCTGTACCTTCATAGGAATTAATGCGCATTTCTTGAGGATTGAAGGTAAAATCACCTTGTTTAATGGTAATACCCTGTGGCAGATCTACACTTTTATAAGTTAAGTTGGAGATTTGCATACTTCCGGAAGTAGGCACACTGGTATATCGGCCAGCTTCTACATCCGATTGTTTTCCTTTAGAATTCAATGCGATGTTAATTTTCCCAGCTAATTCAGTTCCTTCCAGAGGGAAAATCTTCATCAACTTTTCCAGATCTAATTTCCCAGTCAAGTCAAGCACAAAATTGGGATCTTCGAAATGAGTTACCTCGAGCTTCATATCAATTGGCTCTTTATCTAATTCGGCATGAAATTGAGAGACACTTAAGGAGGTATTAGGCAATGAGCCATCGCTGTTCATAGAGGCTGCAAAGCTCATATTTTCAAGCGCTGTAGGAAATTCTGCAGATTTAGCATAAGCGTTTTGTAAAGCCATTTGAGCCTGAACAACAGGCATGGACTTATCTGAATACACCCCTTTGGCAGTGCCCTTCAAATCAAAAAAACCCTTCAATTCCATTCCTTCAATTGGAAACATTTTCGTCAGGTCCTCGAGGTTCAAACGGGTAGTAACAGAGGCATCTATATCAGAATTTGTCAAGCCATTTACCAATGCTTTCATATCCAATGGATTATTCCCGAAATCAGCATGAAATTGGCGCAACTGAATTTGCGTCTGATCTACATTTCCTGTAGTATTGACGATTCCTAAATCCATAGAGATATTGCGAACCTCTTCGGGCAAATCGGGATATTTAAAAGATGCCTCGCCGACTTTTACATTAAGCGTAAAAGCCGGGAGTCTGGAATCATTATAAGTACCTGTTGCAGTGCCATCCAGCGCTAATGTTCCTGCCGTTTTGATGTCATTGAAAGACTCCGTGTACATGCCAGGAACAATCGATAGAATATTTTTAAAATCTGTCTTCAGCGTGTTGTATTTTATATCCATTCGGATATCCTCTCCAGCTAATTGAACAAAGCCATCAAATCCTAAGTGCAAATCATTCAGACTTACTGTGTTTTCTCTAAAACGATACATGCTCTGAGCCATGTTCATGTCCATATCGATTTTGGCATCCAAATTCAGGTTTTTAGCATAAGTACTCCCCTCCATTTTGTAGGTAATTCCTTTGGCCTCAGTGCGCGTGCGCAGGATAAAATCATCTGCCATAAAATCACCTGAACCGGAGTGGGTAAGGTTTTGTACAGCCGCATACATCTTTCCTTGGCGATCATCATAAATAACAAAAGCATCTGTAATCGCATATTCGTTCAAAGCGAGTGCGAAAGAAGAGGGTGCAGTATCGACTTCTGCAGTATCAGAGGGAATACCTTCAGAGCGGTAAATATCCCAATTGGCCTTCCCATCAGGCAAAATAATGGCCTTGATTCGGGGTTGGTCCAATAAAAATTTACGAACCTCAATTTTATCGCCTTTAATGACACTCATGATATCCAACACAACATTCATTTGGTTCACATTAGCCAAAGTGTCACCCGCAAAAACGCCCTTACCCACTACCCCAAAATTTTCCAATTGAATGGTCAGATTAGGGAAATTCCGAAACAAGGTCAAGCCAAAATCACCAAAATAAATATGAGCATCGATTCGTTTTGCTACTTCGTCATCCACTTTTGCTCGAATTTGATCTTTGAACAACAATGGGAGCGTAAATAAAGCACCAAATAGAATAAATAATCCTATTGCAGCAAAACGAAGTATCTTTTTCATGTTAGAATATCAAAATCATTTCAAAATTAGGAAATTTGAACGCATACCTTTGTTATTATATTTTGGAACCTTTCGGTAATACCTGTTTAAGTGAACGATTTTAATTGAAATTTCATTTGTGAGTATGCAATAAGTCTATGAATATCCCTTCGTCTAAATTTACCTTTTATTTTCTAATCGGGTTTGTATTATGTTGCTTGTTGATTAACAACGATATAGAGGCTCAAAACTTTACACTTTCCGGCTACATAAAAGACGCAGCGAGTGGAGAGGCATTGCCCTCGGCAACGATAATCTTACCTCGAAAGAAAACAGGCACTCGCAGTAATGATTTTGGATTTTATTCAATCACCCAATCCAAAGACAGTATTTACCTGCAAATAAGATATGTTGGCTATCGTCCGATCGATACGATTATATATCTAGATAAGAATCTGAACATTGATTTTCGTTTAGAGGAAGAAAGTACTCAATTAGAAGAAATTATCATTACCGAGGATGCTGGGAAACAAATGGTTCAATCCTCCCAAATGAGTTTAATATCCCTGCCCATGTCGAGAATCAAGCAGATTCCAGTTATGTTTGGCGAGGCCGATCCGATAAAAGTGCTTCAGTTATTGCCCGGAGTTCGCAACAATTCAGAAGGAAATGCAGGATTTTTTGTTCGGGGAGGAGGAGCAGATCAAAACCTGGTACTGTTAGATGGTTCTCCAGTTTATAATGCCTCTCACTTATTTGGATTTTTCTCTGTTTTCAATCCAGATGCGGTAAAGGGGGTAGAATTATACAAAGGAGGATTCCCTTCTAGGTATGGAGGCAGGCTATCTTCTGTTTTGGACATTCAGATGAAAGATGGCACCACAGAAAAACTCAGTGTTTCCGGAGGCATAGGGTTAATTGCTTCCCGATTAACTGCGGAAGGCCCGATAGGCAAAAAGAAAAAAGGATCTTGGATTGTTTCCGGAAGAAGAACCTACCTGGATGCCTTTACGCGTCAACTGAATACTGCGAATAAAAACAATGCCGAGTGGAATCGTATTCCCGATTACTATTTTTATGATTTGAATCTAAAAGCAACTTACGAAATCACCCCTAAAGACAAGATCTTTTTGAGTGGTTACTTCGGCAGAGATGTCTTTGGATTTGATGATTCTTTACTAGATATCAGTTTTGGGTGGGGAAATGCGGCAGGAACTTTGAGGTGGAACAAACAACTTTCCTCCAAGTTATTTTTAAACCAGTCTTTAACCTTTTCTGATTATAAATATGACATCAAAAACAGCCTAGAGCTGTTCAGCATTCGGTTATTTTCTGGTATTCGAGATTATGGATATAAAGCAGAGTTGGATTTCTTGCCCTCGCCCAAACACACAGTAAAAGCTGGGGTACTCTACACTTACCATGAGTTAACGCCAGGAGCCTATGAAGGGAGCACCCGTGATGGAGGGTTTCAGACTCGGTCGGCAAATAAAATGTTTGGAAATGAATGGGGGGTTTATGCTCAAGATGATTGGGACATCAGCCAAGTGGTGCGCTTAAATTATGGATTTCGACTTTCCGGATTTGTAACACCTGACACTCAATATATTTACCCCGAACCCCGACTTTCTGCAAGAATCAAGGTGAATGAGAAGCTCTCTTTTAAGGCAGCTTATTCGAGAATGGCTCAATATCTGCATTTGGTATCAAACTCTTCCATTTCCTTACCAACTGATTTATGGTTTCCGGCCACCAATAACTTGAGGCCTCAAGTGGGAGATCAGATTGCAGGAGGATTTGCCCGTTTGTTATTTAAAAACAAAGTAACCTTTACCTACGAAGCGTATCACAAATGGATGCAGAATCAGGTGGAATACAGAGAAGGGGCTCAGATATTTTTCAATCCTAATTTAGCAAATGAATTTGTCTCTGGTAAAGGATGGAGCTATGGGAATGAATTTCTATTTCAAAAAACCGAAGGCAAATGGACAGGTTGGCTGGGCTATACTTTGAGCTGGACCTGGAGGCAATTTCCGCAAATTAATTCTGGAGAAAGGTTTCCTGCCCGACATGATCGCCGTCATGATATAGTGGCTGTTTTTACCTGGAACATTTCCAATAGAGCGATGCTGAGCGCTACATTTGTTTATGCTACCGGAAATGCCGTTACCCTGCCAGAAGGCCGATATGTAGCCTTTGACCAAGCAACTTTGAAGCCGGTCATTGTGCCGGTTTACCCTAAACGAAACACCTTAAGAATGCCAGATTATCATAGGGGAGATTTAGGATTCACCTGGAAATTTGATCCAAGATGGGGTGAGTCCGATATCACTTTTAGTATTTACAATGTCTATAATCGAAGAAACCCTTACATCGTATTTTTTCAGGAAATACGCAATGAAGCTCAAGAAATAGAAGGGTTTGAAGCCCGCCAGGTTTCTTTATTCCCCATTATCCCAGCAGCCACTTGGAACTTTAAATTTTAGAATCCATGCGCCTTCATTCCCCATATACAACAAACACTTTAGCATCCTGGAATAGGTTGCAATTGCTTGCGAGCATTTTACTTTTACTCCATTTCGTGGCTTGCCGGAATCCTAAAATAATTGAGGTAAAACTCCCGGAGCATGAGCCTTTACTGATTGTGGAAAGTTACCTGGAACCAGGCTTTCCGAAGACAGTAGTTGTTCAGCAAAGTTCTGGATATTTTGATGCTCCGGACATTCTAATCATCCCGGATGCATTTGTCACTATTTCGGATGGTACTCGAATAGATACCTTAGTTTACACCCCCCTCAGCGTAGGAGTATTTTCATTTGGAGTATACACCTCATTGGATACAGCCTCTATCGTCAAGCCAGAATATGGGAAAGAATTTACCTTAAGAGTAGAGGCTAAATTAAGCAATGGAGAAACCCGAATTGCCACAGCCAATACTCGATTGCTTAATCCTGTTCCTGTGTTGAGAACGCAACATATTTTTGACGGCAAACCAGAAAACAAAGCCTATATAACAGGATATCTGAAGGATGCCCCGGGGGAGGTTAATTTTTACAGAATCATTTTCCTGACCCCTTCTACTTCCATTTATCCTTTACCAGCTAATCAAACAGAAAGAGATAGTGTAATAGAATACACCGTAACAGACGAATTATTTGACGGTCAAGAAATTCCATTTGGCAGTCCTCCCTTTTTTGAACCTGGCGAAGAAGTCAGAATCAAATTACTCAACATCAGTAAAGAATATTACGATTACTTGGTATCCCTCGAAAGTGCTGTGGAAGGGAATGGGAGTCCATTTGTTGAGCCCTTTAATGTTCGGGGGAATATTCAGGGAGATGGAGTTCGAGGAATCTTTACGGGGCTTAGTTATCAACTCTATCGGGATACTGTGCCAATTCAATAAAATAGAACCCACTTTTGTGGAAAATAAGCTGTAAAATGCCTGTTAACTACGCGTTAAAATGCGTAATTTTACCTATTATTTAAGGTAAAATTCAATTATACTATGGCAGACGAAATCGGCAACAAAGACAATAATTATTCAGCGAGTAACATTCAGGTACTGGAGGGCTTAGAGGCTGTCCGTAAAAGGCCTGCCATGTATATTGGGGATATTGGATTCCGAGGATTACACCATCTGGTTTATGAGGTAGTTGATAATTCTATTGATGAGGCTTTAGCAGGCCATTGTACCGACATTGAGGTATTTATAAATGAAAACAACTCCATTACCGTTCGAGATAATGGAAGAGGAATACCAGTGGATTTCCATGAGAAGGAACAAAAATCAGCTCTGGAAGTGGTAATGACTGTTCTGCACGCTGGAGGAAAATTCGATAAGGACACTTACAAAGTTTCTGGAGGATTGCATGGAGTTGGGGTATCCTGCGTGAATGCCCTATCTATTGATTGTACGGTAAATGTGCATCGGGATGGGAAAATCTATTCCCAAACATACCATTGTGGAATTCCGGAGGCCCCTGTACGGGAGATTGGCACTACCGACAGAAGGGGTACTGAAACGATATTCCTACCGGATGACACCATTTTCACGGAGAAAGAATTTCGTTTTGAAACACTTGCTAGTCGTGTGCGGGAGTTATCTTTTTTAAATAAAGGAATTCGCATTACGCTGACCGATTTGCGGGAGCTTGTAAAGGATGAAGAAAATGAAGGTCAAACGAAGCATCTGTCGAAAGTGTTTTATTCTGAGGGTGGCTTGAGTGAATTTGTAAAATTTCTTGATTCGGCCAGAACTCCCATGTTTGATCCTCCAATCTACATTTCAGGATCGGATGAAAATGGAGAAACACCAGTAGAATTGGCGATTCTGTACAATGATTCCTATACAGAAAACATCCATTCGTATGTGAATAACATCAACACGCACGAGGGAGGAACGCATGTATCCGGTTTCAAAAAGGCACTAACTCGTTCCTTAAAAGCCTATGCAGACAAATCGGGTTTATTAAATAAATTGAAAATTGAAATCACAGGAGATGACTTTCGTGAAGGAATCACCTCCGTTATTTCAGTAAAAGTTGCGGAACCGCAGTTTGAAGGTCAAACTAAAACAAAATTAGGGAATGGGGATGTAGCAGGAATTGTGGAAGGGATTGTCAATAAATATCTGACTTATTATTTGGAAGAAAATCCGAATACGGCTAAGCGCATTATATCCAAGGTTATATTAGCTGCAGAAGCAAGAACCGCGGCAAAAAAAGCCCGGGAAATGGTGCAAAGGAAAAATGTAATGGTAAGCGGAGGGCTTCCGGGTAAACTGGCGGATTGTTCAGATAAGAATCCTGCTAATTGTGAAATTTATTTAGTGGAAGGGGATTCTGCCGGCGGATCAGCCAAACAGGGAAGAAACAGGGCCTTTCAAGCAATTCTCCCCCTTAGAGGTAAAATTCTCAATGTAGAGAAGGCGCACCCAGCCAGAATTTATGACAATGAAGAAATAAAAAACATGATCATTGCTCTGGGGATTCAAGGCATAGGAACTGAATCCGAAATCTCAATCGAAAAACTTCGGTATCATAAAATTGTGATTATGACGGATGCCGATGTGGATGGAAGCCATATTCGTACTTTAATTCTGACATTTTTCTATCGCTACCTAAAACCTTTGATCGAAGGTGGGTATGTGTACATTGCCCTACCCCCCTTGTATTTGGTAAAAAAGGGAAAAGAGGAGCAATACTGTTGGACAGAGGAAGACCGCAAAGCAGCAATCGAAAAAATGGGAGGAGGAGATGAAGGCAAAGTGAATGTGCAACGATACAAGGGTCTGGGTGAGATGAATCCTGAACAGCTTTGGACGACCACCATGGATCCATCCAAAAGGACTTTACAAAGAGTGAATATCGACAGTGCTGTAGAGGCCGATTACCTTTTCTCCATGCTTATGGGAGATGAAGTACCGCCCAGAAGAGAATTCATTGAACAGAATGCAAAATACGCCAGAATCGATGCTTAAATAGCAGAAATCAGAAAGAGTAATCTATCAAAAGCCGGAGGAGAAATCTTCCGGCTTTTTTTTGCTTGGTGCAAGCTGCTTGGTGTCATTTTTTTTCGCTCGCTTATGGAATTTTCCTATCCCTTGCATCCCTCCTAAAAAAAGACATGAAAAATCACCAAATTTTGTCCGCACTATTGCTGCTCTTAGTCAGCATTCTACTTTCAACCTCTTGCACCTCTAAAAAGAAAAATGCCTCTCAAGAGTCAGAGCAAACCGTAAAACTCAAAGATTCTAATCAATCTACCCCGAATGACCCTTTGCAACCTGAAAAAGTTCAAATTTCCGAAAGCCCATCACTTCCAAGTAAAAATCAAAAAAACATTCAGGTTGAAACACAAGAAAAGCTTATCCAAACGGAGAGTATGCAGCATCGGGGCCGTGTGAGCGAAGATGCATCAATCCATACTGTGCATCCAGCCTATGGAGGAGCAGAACAGCCTCGCCCAAAAAACAAAAACTATGACCAAAGGATTCACGAACCCTACTCTCCTGTATCGACAGAACCCACCATTTACAATCAGGAGTATCCAGCAGGGGAAAGCTATGACCAATCTGCTGAGCAAAAATTTCAGCGAGCAACAGAGCATCCTTTGAGTACATTTTCCATTGATGTTGACAATGCCAGCTACACCAATACTCGAAGAATGCTGCAAGCAGGCTCACTCCCCCCGAAAGAGGCTGTACGGATTGAAGAATTCATTAACTACTTTAGTTATCGATATCCTCAACCCAACAATGAGCATCCATTCAGCTTTACTACTGAATTAGCTCCCTGCCCTTGGAATCCCCAAAGACTCTTGCTTCGGGTTGGTATGCAGGGCAAACAAGTTTCATTCAATGCCCTACCCCCAATGAATCTGGTATTCCTGTTGGATGTTTCAGGTTCCATGAATCCTGAAAATCGATTGCCCTTATTAAAAAGAGCCATGAGAGCCTTGACGGATAAATTGAGACCACAAGATCAGGTGTCTATTGTCGTGTATGCAGGAGCTGCAGGAATGGTATTGCCTTGTACTCCAGGGCATGATAAAATTAAAATTACGGAAGCCTTAGATAGGTTACAAGCCGGCGGTTCTACAGCAGGGGGACAAGGATTAGAACTAGCCTATAAAACCGCGATAGAATACTTTAAGAAAGACGGAATTAACCGAATCATTCTTGCCAGTGATGGAGACTTTAATGTAGGCAGAAACTCGGATGAGGAAATGAAAAAACTGATTGAGGAAAAACGCACATCCGGAGTAACCCTAACCGTTTTGGGTGTAGGCATGGGCAATTTGAAAGACTCAAAAATGGAAACCATTGCGAATAATGGCAATGGCAATTATTTTTATATAGATTCCTATGAAGAAGCTATGCGGGTTTTGGTAGATCGAATAGATGGAACCTTGTACAATATTGCCAAAGATGTAAAACTTCAATTAGAATTTAATCCGGCGAAAGTAAAACATTACAGACTCATCGGGTATGACAATCGGAGATTAAACAAAGAAGACTTCAATAACGACAAAAAGGATGCCGGTGAATTAGGGGCTGGACATACCGTAACTGCATTGTATGAAATCATTCCGGCCACGAGCAATGAAGAGCCTGAAGGCAGTGTGGATCCTTTGAAATATGGAAACAAACCTGAAGCACTTCCCAGTGGGGCGGCAAACTCTCAGGAGTGGCTGACAGTGAAATTCAGATATAAAATGCCTGGACAAGAGACCAGCAAACTCATTACCCAAGCTGTAACAGCCTCTTCAAAATCAGATAAAATGGGCGAAGATTTTAAATTCTGTGCCTCCGTTGCTGCATTGGGAATGATTTTAAAAGATAGTGAATACAAGGGGAATGCGAACTTTGCGATGGTTGAAAAAATGGCTTCAGAATCCATTGCTTATGATCCGGGAGGATACAGAGCGGAATTTGTACGCTTAGTCAAAATGGCTGAGAGTTTGAAGCAGGAAACAGGTAGGGCCTATCGGGGAGAATATTGAGAGTGTAGAAGATAGAAAAATAATAATTCCTCAAAAAGGGCGGCGTAAGAGTCGCCCTTTTTTGCGTAATATCTTTTGTATTTTCATGAGAAAGGGAATGTGTTTATTAACCCGTTTACACCAAACAGAGAAATAACCTTAACTTTCAGGGTAATTGAATCGAGCATTTGAATTTGCTCACTTGTTTTAATTTCACCAATTTAATTTTACAAAAAAATGAAATGAAGAAAGAATTCAGCATCCATTATACTGGAGGATTCAAAAGTATTTCAATTCACCAGAATTACTATTAAGTTTTTTGAACGACAATAATCCCTAAAGCCATGAAAAATAGAATGTATTGGATTGTCACCCTGATTGCTCTTTACGCCCAAATGCTCATTGCTCAATCACTCAATGAGGGAATAATTGCGGTAGAAGTCATTGACAAAGAAACAAAAGAAGCCCTTATCGATGCGATTATCTCCATAGAACAAAATGGGGTAATCAAAGAAGGAGCAAGAGCTGATTTTGATGGAAAATTTAGTTCCCGACCATTACCCTCGGGAATTTATAAAGTTCGGGCTAGATACGTAGCTGAAATCGTCGAATTGAATAATGTACGAGTTGATTCAGGCAAAACTTGCAACTTAATTATTGAAATTTCAACACTTTATCAATTAAATTCTACAGCAGTTATAGCATGTGAATTCCTATTTAACGAGAAAAGCAGAGGAACCAGCTCTGATATTACTGAATATTTTGTAAATGAGAGAAGAAGAAGAGGAACCAATAATAAACTAATGAATCAATCCCAATTAAAATCATTTTCTTCTGACGGTAACCAACCGAATAACCAAAATAGCTATGCCTATTGGCAGGAGCAAGAATTTCAAAGAGTAACTGATTATCCGCTCAGCACATTCTCAATCGATGTGGACAATGCCAGTTATACTCAATCCCGACGCAACTTACAAGAAGGTTCCCTCCCTCCAAAAGAATCAATACGCATAGAAGAATTTATCAACTTCTTCAGCTATCAATATCCCAAACCTACTAATGAAAATCCGCTTAGTTTCACTTCGGATCTTGCTCCTTGTCCTTGGAATCCTAATCGTTTATTATTAAGAATAGGAATACAAGCTAAAGAAATAGTATTGGAGGAATTGCCACCCATGAACTTAGTATTTCTGATTGATGTATCTGGATCTATGCAACCAGAGGACCGGTTACCCTTACTGGTAAAAGGATTAAATGAATTGACAAAAAGACTAAGACCACAGGATCAGGTTTCCATTGTCAAGTATGCCGGGTCGGTAGGTCTAGCACTTTCTAGTACTCCGGGGAATGAGAAAGTAAAAATTTTAAATGCATTAGATCAGCTACATGCAGAAGGCTATACTGACGGAGGGGAGGGACTAAAACTTGCCTATTCGACAGCCCTAAATAATTTTAAAAAATATGGAATCAATCGCATCATTCTTGCAACTGACGGAGATTTCAATGTTGGCCCATCCTCCGATAGTGAAATGAAAAAACTGATTGAAGAAATGCGTAAGTCCGAAGTAACACTGACTGTTTTAGGTTTTGGAATGGGCAACCTCAAAGACTCAAAAATGGAAACAATTGCCGACAATGGGAATGGCAACTATTTTTATATTGATAGCTACGAAGAAGCCATGCGTGTATTGATTGACCGGATTGATGGAACCTTGTACAATATTGCCAAAGATGTAAAGTTGCAATTAGAATTTAATCCAGCCAAAGTAAAACATTACCGGCTGATAGGATACGACAACCGAAGGCTAAACAAGGAAGATTTCAATAATGATAAAAAAGATGCGGGAGAATTAGGTTCCGGACATACGGTAACTGCCCTTTATGAAATTATCCCTGCAACAAGCAAAGAAGAACCTGAAGGAAGTGTTGATTCTTTAAAATATGGAAACAATGCAGAAAGTCTTCCAGATGCAGCTACTAATTCTCAGGAATGGCTTACCGTAAAATTCAGATATAAAACACCTGGCCAGAAAGACAGTAAGCTCATCACTCATGCCGTTTCGGCTTCTTCCATATCAGATATAATGAGTGAAGACTTTAAATTCTGCGCATCCGTTGCTGCTTTTGGTATGTTATTAAAAGACAGTGAATACAAAGGGAATGCAACCTTTAGTATGGTTGAAAAAATGGCTTCAGAATCCATTGCGTATGATCCGGGAGGATACAGAGCGGAATTCCTGAAATTGGTAGATAGGGCGGCGTTTATAAAATAGGAATCGGGCACAGCGTATAGATTTGAGCAGGATTAAAGGTAAAATAAAAAGGGCGGCAATATTGCCGCCCTTTTTGTTTTGATTACCTAATAATTAAATTCTACCAACCGCCTTTTTGATTTTATAATTAATCAAATACATGACGGGTACCACAATTAAGGTTACCACCGTTGCAAAGGCCAGACCAAATATGATTGTCCAAGCCAAAGGCCCCCAGAAGACCACACTTTGACCCCCAATAAATATATTCGGATCTAAGTCAGTAAATAAAGTGATGAAGTTAAAGTTCAGCCCGATACCCAATGGAATCAGTCCCAAAATGGTAGAGGCTGCCGTCAATAGTACCGGGTTCAAACGCGTTTTTCCAGCCTCAACAATTGCAGCATCCAATTCATGACCTTCTCCCATGAGTACATCCATAAACTCAACTAGTAGAATTCCATTCTTCACCACAATACCTGCAAGAGCCACAATTCCAACTCCTGTCATTACAATGGACATGTCCATTCCTGTCAAGGCAAAACCGAGGAACACCCCGATGATGGAAAATAAAATTTCAGAGAGGATAATCAAAGGCTTAGAGAGTGAATTAAACTGAGTTACCAGAATAATAAATATTAAGCCTAAAGCAATCAACATCGCCCAATTTAAAAAGGCTTGCGTTTCAGCCTGCTCTTCTTGCTGTCCTGTCATCTGTACTTCAAATCCCTCCGGCACATTGTAATTATTCAAAGCCTTTTGAATTTGCTCGACCACTTCATTTTCATTATAACCACTGATTACATTCGAAGAAACGGTTATTAAGCGCTTCATGTTTTTCCGCTGAATTCCCCCATATGTATTTTGATAGCGAACAGTGGCAACAGAAGAAAGAGGCACTTGCCGTCTTTGACCGGTAGTCATTTCCATGTAGGATATTTTAAGATCCATCAAAGCATCTATATTGGTACGCGTTTGCTCTGAATACCGAATTTGAATAGGGAACTCATCTTCATCTTTTCTAAACTTGGATGATTCCTTTCCAAAAATGGCACTTCGGATTTCCATCCCAATTTGACCGGTAGAAATACCTTCCTTATTGGCACGCTCCCGATCGATATCAATTACAATTTGTGGTTTGCTATTAATGAAATCCGATTTTAAATCTTCCACCCCTGCGATTTGCAAAGAGTCAACATATCGTTCTACATCAGCTGCTAATTTAATCAAGCCGGGGAAATTTTCGCCCCTAACTTCAATATTAATTACTTTACCGACTGGAGGACCATTCTGCTCTTTGTCCACAGTAATTTCTGCCCCAGGAATATCCTGAATGGCATCCCGAATCTTATTCAGATAGGGAGTAGTACTTTCACCATTTCTTTTAATAAATTCTTTAAAAGCAACGGTAACTTTTCCCT
>JBEIHC010000039.1:0-22656 GCA_040381555.1 Bacteroidia bacterium | reverse complement strand
TGAATTTTCCCATTACATAAATAGTTATTGAACCCACTGTAAAATGCGTAGAGCCAATTATTCTATAACAATCAGATGACTTGTCGCAGCATATTGAGGTTAAGTTAGATAAAAGGAATGAAACATTTTGGTTATCCCTTAACCAAATTTCAGATCTTTTTGAAAGGGACAAATCTGTCATCTCCAGACATTTGAAAAATATCTTCATGGATGGCGAATTAGACAAAAACTCAGTTGTTGCATTTTTTGCAACGACTGCATCTGATGGCAAAACTTATACTGTTGAATATTTTAATCTGGATGCAATTCTATCTGTAGGGTACAGGGTTAATTCTAAAAGAGGTACTCAGTTTCGTATTTGGGCAAGTGGTGTATTAAAAGAGTATCTTATGAAGGGCTATGCACTGAATCAGCGGATGGATCGTCTCGAAAATAACTATGACCACCTTAGCAAAGAAGTAAAGCAGATTTCCCTGCAACTTAAAACACAAGAACTCCCCAACCAGGGCATCTTCTTCGAAGGTCAAATCTTTGATGCCTATTTATTTGTATCCGATATTATCAAAAAGGCCAAAACCGATATTGTTTTGATCGATAATTATGTGGACGAAACCGTACTGACCCTTTTATCCAAGCGTAAAAAGAATGTTGCCGCTACCCTCTACACCAAAAGCATTTCCAAGCAATTGCAATTAGACTTAGACAAACACAACCGCTAGTATTCACCCATAGTTATAAAATCTTTTGCCCACAGTCACGATCGCTTTTTAATTATTGACCAAAAAGAACTGTACCATCTAGGTGCCTCACTCAAAGACTTAGGAAAGAAATGGTTTGCTTTTTTTAAAATGGATTCTCTCACAGCCGATGTGTTGGCGAAATTAAAAAGTGTAAAATAAAAAACGAGAAATATTACCTTGAGTTTATTGAAGAAATACTGCCCTCTCCCTATTTCCCTACAGATTCTACGAAAAGATAAACTAACATCGTAGCACAGGCCTGGGCAATCCTTATTATGTGTTAGGAAAGAATCGCCAAGCGATAAAATTTCGAGAAACCACAGCAGAATACTCTATGAGCTACCCTAAAAAACAAAAAAGGAGCCTTTCAGCTCCTTTTTCAGTTCTCAATATTTTTATCAACTAAATCTCATCCACATCTGCATTCGGATCGATATCACTCGCAGGACCGCCTTGGGGAGCTCCGCCCTGACCTTGCCCTTTACCTTTTCCTTTGCCTGCACCTTTGTCTGCTGATTGGTTCTTTTTCTCTTCTCGGATCTTCTTCCAATTTGCCTGTTGAATTGGCGTCAACACTCTATTCACCGCATCCACAAACTCTTGGCGCACCAAACGCATATCTTTGCCTCGCTCCGAATTTTCTGAACCTGCTGCTTTATATTTTTCTTTAATAGCTTCCATTTTTGAGATGCGATTAAATGCCGCTTTCTCGATATCGGATTTTTGCTCTTCTGTTAAGCTCAATTGCTTTTGCATATTGCTTGCCTGACGGGCAGCCATTTCTGTAGGGCTCGGCTTCTTACCTTGTCCTTTAGGAGCCTTCTTTTTTCCGGAGGCCTGAGCCATTACGGTTCCACTCAAGGAAATACTGAGCAGCACAATCATCAAAATTCTTACTATCATTTCTTTCGTTTTAAATTGGTTTTGTTCCTCAAATATACACACATCTGAGCAAACCTACTTTCTGTCTGGTTTTCCGACCTTTCAACAAAAACAAGTGGCACTATGCTCCTGAGCCTGTGTATATTTGCTAATTATTCCGATTCTCACTCTGATTTGTATTGATATGAAATCAATGATTCTCTTAGTGTTGGCATTCGCCGGCATGTGCACCCTCCAGGCCAATTTTACCTTGCCAGGAGATACCACGAAAAAAGACCCCTACAAAAATTGGGAGGTCGCTAATCCTCCCGGACCTAGATTTAACAAAAGTTTTGCCGTTGAAGAAGGAACCTGGATGAATCTGGACATTAGCCCAGACGGAAAAGAAATTGTTTTTGATCTATTAGGCGACATTTATTCCTTGCCTATTTCCGGGGGGAAAGCTAAGATACTCAAATCAGGACTTCCTTACGAGATGCAGCCCCGATTCAGCCCGGATGGCAATTTCATCTCTTTCACCTCCGACCGGGAAGGGGGCGATAATATCTGGATCATGAAGAAGGATGGTTCGGATGCCAAAGCCATTACCAAAGAAGATTTTCGCTTGCTCAACAATGCCGTTTGGTCTGCTGACGGAAATTACCTGATTGGCAGAAAGCATTTTACCGGAACTCGCTCTGCAGGTGCTGGAGAAATGTGGATGTACCATAAATCCGGTGGACAAGGCATTCAGCTTACCAAAAGAAAAAATGACCAGATGGATGTGAATGAGCCTTGTGTTTCCCCCGATGGTAAATATTTATACTTTTCAGAGGACATGAGTCCCGGGCAATACTTTGAGTACAACAAGGACCCGAATGATCAAATCTATGTAATTCGTCGTTACGATTTTGAAAAAGGAAAACTCGAGAATTTAATCAGTGGCGCGGGTTCTGCCTTAAGACCACAGGTTTCCAAAAAAGGGGATAAAATTGCCTACATCCGCAGGGTTCGCAATCAAAGTGTCCTCTTTGTATTCGATGTAAAAACCGGAGAAGAATGGCCTATAAATGCCGAACTCAGTAAAGACCAGCAAGAGACCTGGGCAATTTATGGCACCTATCCTGGATTCTCCTGGACTCCAGATGATAAACACATTATCATCTGGGCATTGGGAAAAATCCGCAAGATTGAAGTCGCCTCCGGCAAATCTGAAATCATTCCCTTTCAATGCGAGGTAAGCCAGGAATATACTGAACCATTACATGCAGCCCAGACAGCTTATGAGGATGAGTTTACGGTAAAAATGATTCGGCATCCAAAACTTTCCAATGACCAGAAAACACTCATTTTTAGTGCGGCAGGATACCTCTGGAAAAAATCTATGCCAGATGGGAAACCTAGCCGATTGACGAATGGAACGGATTTGGAATACTTCCCAAAACTCAGTCCTGATGGGCAACAGGTGGTGTTTGTCAGCTGGAATGACAGTACCCTGGGCAGCATTTGCAAAGTCAACCTGGCAGGGGGAGCGATCACGAAAATCACTCAAGAACCCGGGCATTATGCAGACCCATCCTGGTCGCCTGATGGGAAAGAAATCGTGTACCTAAAAGGGGGGGCATCTATTCTAACCGAGCCTACCCACATGCAAGAAACAGGCATCTATCGCCTTTCAGTGCAGGGCGGTGAACCTATCTTAATCAGCAAAGAAGGCAGTAAACCATTGTACAGCAAAGATGGTAAACGAATTTATATTTCTTCCCGAGAAGGAGAGAATAAAGCATTCAAGAGCATTTCTCTTGAAGGTCATGATAGCCGCACTTTATTTACCTCCAAATATGCAACCGATATTTTAACTAGTCCGGATGAAAACTGGGTAGCCTGGAATGAATTATTTCAGGTGTACATCACCCCCTTCCCTAAAACCGGACAGGCATTGGATCTGAGCAGTGGTAATAAATCCTTGCCCTCATTTAAAGTAACCAAGCAAGGAGGCAATTACATTCACTGGACAAGTGATAGTAAAAAACTCAACTGGGTAATAGGCCCTGAATATTTCTCCCGTGAAATTCAAAACACCTTTCGCTTTGTAGAAGGTGCTCCGGATTCCATTCCCCCAGTGGATACCCTCGGCATTCAAATAGGCCTGAAACTCAAGTCGGATAAGCCTACGGGTCAATATGCCCTTATGAATGCTCGAATCATTTCCATGAAAGGAGATGAGGTCATTGAAAATGGAGTTATCATTATTGAAGACAATCGAATTGTTTCGGTAGGGGATGCAAGGCTTGTAAGATTGGATGCGAATCTGAAGAAAATAGATGTACAAGGCAAAACCATTATGCCGGGTTTGGTCGATGTGCATGCCCATATTCCGGTAGGGTATAATGGCATCGCTCCTCAGCAGTCTTGGGCTTATGATGCGAACTTGGCCTTTGGAGTAACTACCACCCATGACCCTTCCAACTATACCGACATGGTATTCACCCATTCTGAAATGATCAAAGCCGGCAGTATGCGCGGACCCAGAGTATTTTCGACGGGCACAATTTTATATGGGGCAGAAGGAGATTTTAAAGCAACCATTAATTCGTACGAAGATGCCTATAATCACCTGAAGCGCATGAAAGCTGTGGGAGCCTTCTCCGTTAAGAGTTATAATCAACCCCGCAGAAATCAGCGGCAGCAGGTATTGGAGGCCGCACGCAATCTGAATATGTTGGTAGTGCCAGAAGGAGGTTCCTTCTTTCAACACAACCTGAACATGGTCTCCGATGGACATACAGGTATCGAGCATTCAGTTCCTGTGAATCCGGTATATAAAGATGTAATTGAATTCTGGAAAAACACCGATGTGCATTACACTCCTACGCTTATTGTAGGGTATGGAGGAATTTGGGGAGAAAATTACTGGTATGATAAAACCAATGTTTGGGAGAATAAACATCTGATGCGTTTTACCCCAAGACAATTAGTAGATGCTCGTTCCCGTCGTCGGGTAAAATCTCCAGATGAAGAGTACAATCATTTCCTGAATGCCCGCTCTTGCAAAGCATTGGCAGACTCTGGTGTACGAGTTAATTTGGGTGCCCATGGACAATTGCAGGGATTGGGCGCACATTGGGAATTGTGGATGTTTGAACAGGGAGGCATGAAACCGCTGGAAGCCATACGGGCAGGAACTTTAAATGGCGCTCGATACATTGGCATGGAGAAGGACTTAGGGTCTATCGAAGCTGGAAAACTGGCGGATATGATAATTTTAGATGCGAACCCCTTGGAGAATATCCGCAACTCAGAAAAGATTCATGCAGTTATTTTAAATGGGCGATTTTATGAAGCCGAAAACCTGAATGAACTCCATACTGGAAATCGTACCACTAAGCCCTATTACTTTGAAAGAAGCCGGGGCAATGCTTTTCCTTGGGGACATTTTCAAAATGCCGGAGGATCTACTTGTTCTTGTCATTCCCAGCATACGCATTAATTAAGTATGAAGATTCTGAAAATTGGGTTCATTATTTTATCGTTTGCCTTCATTCTATCTTGTGGGGAGGATGCCCAGGAATCAAGTGGTGAATCATGCTTAGATTCTGTAGTTGTGCCTGAAGAAAATACTCTATCTGATTCTGCCACATCCGCGCAGCAATCAGCTACACCATCTGTTCAACCCGGAAAACGAAAAATATCCAAAGTGGAATTAGAAAGAATAATTGATGACCTTGGATTTCAATTGGAGGAGATGAAGGGCAACGAAGCGGAATTGCAAGCCTCCCTCAAAAAGCTATCGAAAGGAAAATTAAACGAGCAGGAAAAAACGGAAAATGTCCGCTTAGAAAAATCACTTTCAGAATTGCAAATAAAGATCAATAAGACTTTGGAGAAATTGAAGCAAAGGCAAGGGGAGATGGAGGGGAAGTAAAAAGGAAGGGAGTAAAAAGTAATATTGAAGGTGTTTATCCTGAAATAGTTGATATTCCTGTCTAATACAACCGGATGGATAGAAATAGAAATAAAGCAAACATAGCGTTAATCCTGACTCCATCGGGGTCACCTATTTGTAGCCCAATAGGTCGTCCCATTTATATATTGACGCCGTCGGGGTTGAATAAAATCAATTGATTAAACCAAACCTGGGACAAAATTTAATTAATCCAATGCTCTACTTTATCCTAATATATATATCAATGCGACCCCGTTGGGGTCGGTTCATTACTGGATAAAATGGTTCTATAAATAGGTGACCCCAGAGGGGTCATTGGGCTGGATAAAACGGAAAGCACTTCGTACTAAATAACTACATTTATTTTTTATAGCACTCCAGAGTTTATTATGAGTAGAATTTGAAATTTTAGCTTAACTTAAATCCAAGAACTAATCGATTCATATTTTTGGAATCAAATTAGCCTCTGTACTATCTATTCTATTAAAAACTTGCACTAAACCATACTTTTTAGAATAACTAATACTAAATTCATGATTACTATCTCTGTAAATATCATTATAGAAATGATTTCCAATTGTTGCAGTATCTTTCCGTATTTCTGCCTTTGGTTCAATTGTTTTTCGGAAGTATCCCAAATAAACAGAAAATGAATTTAATTTCTTTATTTCAATTTTTGATGTGGAGAATCCTCCTTTATGGTCTCCAGAATATATCTGAATAGAAATGGCAGCCTGTTTAAATAAAATATTGTCTTTACACTTACCCTCCGAAATCTTTAGTGTATTGGGAATCCCTGACCCTCGGGTCGTCTCCACTGTATCCAACAGCCATATATCGGATACATTATCTTTATATCTGATTTCATAGACCGGGGCCTTATCTTTAAACTTCACCCAACTCAATTCATCCTCTGTAAAATCAGGTTCATAGCGAGTTTCACACCTTTTGCAAGAAAGGCAAAGGCTGGAGATAATGCAGATAACTCCTAGAATCCAATAATGCATATTTCCGGCTATAAGCTTGCCCTTTTTCAATACTAAATTTAGCTTTCTAATCATTCGCTCAAACAATATCCGAAGAGTCGAAAAGACCTACTAATATGGAACTTCCCATTCCTATCTCTTAATTTCCTTTAGCCCTCGAAAACCGATACCCCAATCCAATACCACCCATCTGCTCTATATAACCAGTTACAAATAATACATTAACCCCCAGCCCATATTGAACATTGAGTTCGAATTTTTTTTGGGCACCCAATCGGATATAACTTCCCAATTGAAAATAAGGGATTGGTTCCCAGAAGAAGAAATTTGGGATATACATTTGAGTATTACTTTTTAACTTGAAACCCATCTCGGGTGTACAACGATTATGAATACCCAAATCTAAAAACAAACCACAAGTATTTTGTTTGCCAAACTGTAAATACCTGCGAATATAAATGTCCAGAGTGAAGATATCCGTCCTTCCATAATAACGATATCCATTTTCAAGGCTAAATTTTTCTGAATAATCAGGCTGTTTGATTAGGCCCAACATACCTACACCTGCCCCAATTTGAAAATTACTGTTTTTGAGGAATGATTTTTGGTATCTGATAGACCAAGGTTCGCCGATTTGAAGACTGAGGGTATGAGGGTAATCCAAGGCAACTTGGGCGAATAAACTTGAGAACATAAATGTAACCCACAATATACTTTTCATCTTGATAAAACAATTAAGGGTTTAGAAAAAAATATATTTGATTCCATATAAAGTCTCACATAATATACTCCTGGCATTATATTATCATCAAGATCAATATGAATCCCTTCTATTGAATTACTTGGAAAATTGGAATACTGGGATACAACTTGTCCGACAGAATTCAATATTTCAAGGGTGTATTTAGATTCTTCACTATGATCCTTATCAAACTTGATAAAAAACTTATCGGAGCAGGGATTCGGGTATAATTCAAATACAGATTCTGACATCAGTGAATTGTCTTCTGGAATTTCGACCATAGGATTATGCAATCTCGCTCCTCCCCCATTACAGGCATTCCCTACGATTCCAATTGTAGCCGAAAAAACACCCATTTCATTTATTTCGCTTGGTGCAGTACTAAATCCTGGCAACAACTCAATATACCCTCCTGCCTTAAATTCAACGATAGCATCATTATAGACATTAAACCCGGAACCTGCGGATATGGAATTTTGCGCATGGGCAATTTTCATATCATATATATTTTGGTTTGTAAATTGCAAATCATTTTGAATTGCAGGAATCATAATTAATGGGTGGTGAACATCCAGAAGTCCATAGCCATATTCCGTAACATGATTATTGTTGTTCATGTCAGGAATTTTTATTGCCCCTATTCGTAAAGCCTTTCGAACCTGCTCAGTTGTTAAATAAGGATTCTGCGACAGAATCAATGCTGCTGCTGCGGCTACCATTGGTGCAGAATATGAAGTACCTTCATCTTTTTTGTATTTATTTATGTCCGTTCGATTAGCAAGCCAAATATCGGTGCCAAATGCCACTAAATCTAATTCATCCCCAAAACAAGAATATCCAGCTCTATCTATGAATGAATTATTGCTGTTATTGTGATAGACACTTCCAACAGAAAATGCATAATCACTTTTAGCTGGATAACATAACTCCAATGTGCCATTAGCGATATTACCTGCTGCACAAATTATAATTATATTCGAATTGTATGCCTGAATAAGTGATTGCTCCATATCAGGAAAATTAATTGGATCTGTTTTAGTTGTGTCTAAAGCATTAGTAGAAATACCGATTGACATAGAAATGACTTTTGCATGATTATGTTGTACGACCCAATCTATTCCTCTTATTACATTATCAAATTCAGACCCAGTAGAATTAGGATCAATTGATGTTTTCACAGAGACTATCTGCGTGTTCCAACCGATTCCCGCAATGCCTTCATTATTATCTGGATTAGCTGCAATTATACTAGCACAATGCAACCCATGAAAACCATCATTTCCCCTGGCATCATATGTTTGATTAAAAGTATTAAATTGAATTGTGGAGAATTTGTTAACCATATCCGGATGATCTAAATCTCTAAAACCAACATCCAAAACAGCTACCCTAATATCCGTGCATCCTTTTTGTATATCCCAAGCATAAGGTACCATCATATCCCACATATAGGTATCCTGTCCATCCGAACCAGAGCTCCATTTGGGGTCATCTGGAACAGTGGCAAAAGGTTTAAATAACCAATTCGGATGTACAAAATCCACATAATTATTCTCAGAAAGCAAATTCACTACTCCCATTACAGAATCCAAAGTATCGGTATAATACACAACAAAGGAATTGAATGCCTCCTCGGGTAAATATACCGTATCCGCCTCCGGGTCAAAATAATGAACCATTTTTAGCTTCCATACACCTATATTATCCAAATACCCATCCAGAATATTTAGGCAGCTATCCTTTGCAAGTGAATCAGTAGTCTGCAAATAAACATGTGCAATAGCTGCTGCACTGGAGTTGAGTCTTGCTATCACCTGCCCGGGAGCCCAGAGCGTATCAGGAGTAGCATTTACCTCTGATTTGAAAATACAAATAGAGAATAGGAATAGATAAATTAATCCAGCTTTCATAACCAATATGTTAAAAGTCGATTAATTTTTACGGGTATTCAGTTGAACCTTCAACTCCTCTATCATTTTTCTCTGTTCTACCATGTACAAAGTCAGCTCTTCTACTTTCTCCAGCAGAATTTGATTCATTTCCAATACATCTACCCCATTTTGTTGGATGTCTTTGGCGGATGGTACGCCTGGCAGGTGCTTATGTTCTTTATAATAAGCTTCTACCTGGGTCAGATTTTTTAGTTTATATTCTGGATCAAATACAAAATCTGGCCAGTTGGTATTAGGATCTAATATATATAATGATTGGCCTATGATTTTCCCCTGTACTTGTAGCATAGCATCCTGGTGGGTAGAAGTGGTGCAGCGTTCTGCCCCGATAGCGGTTCTCCCATCACCCATTACTAAAAAGGGAACTGTTCCCCCGTTTTGTGTATTCCGTATTTCAAAGGTTTTGGTATCATCATCATCCACTTCTAATACTGTATTATATCCCCAAGGCGCGCCGTGGGTAGTTTTGGAAAAAATGGCCGTTCCTTCCGCATGAATGTTAATTGTTGTACTAACATCCCGGGTAATATTTTTTCCTGCCTCAAAATTATTTCCAACTGTAACGATTCCACTATTCTCATTACAAATTATTACATCTCTTCCACAGCGGGTATTAATATGAAGTATAGAAGCGGTGATCCCATCTGTCGGACTAGTCTTGGCATCTGTCATTTCTATGTAGCCGTGGGTTTCACTGGTCATGGGGTTTTTTCTGGCTACGCCCATAAATAAAGAACGATACAGGCTATTGGTCGGCGTCATCAGGAAGCTATTTGGACCATACGCCTGAAACATGCCAGATTGCTGAAATAAATTGGGACCACCCCAGCCTGTACAAGAAGGAAAAGGATCTACCTGTCCACCTCCATCACTGGCGGGAGGCACAGAACCTCCCCATACTGATATGCCGCCTCCACTCAGTGGTAAAAAGCCAAATTTATAGGCGGTAGTATCATTGCCTAAATCGAGTTCTCCTGTTTTTATTTTTTGAGTGTACAAGGAATCAGCAAACATACTTCCTTCGACCAGTATATCTCCAACTACCTGCAATTCTTTGGTAGGTGTATTGGTGCCAATTCCCACTTTGACCGTTTCAAAATAAACATCCCCACTGCCATTTATTTCGCCTATTTGTGTGGGTAATTCTACCCAGTCTTTTTGTCCATTCAATACTTTGGTATCTCCTGAAAATTCCAAGTCGTCTGCTTCATTGGCTGAATTAAGTATTAAAATTCTGTTTCCACTACCCCCTAATCCAGTTAACTGTAATTGGCTTGCAGAAAGTGTAGTTATTAATGCTTGCCCATTGACTTCTAATTCTTTTGTTGGACTTCCTCCAGAACCTATTTTTAATTTTCCGGACGATAATAAAGTATTGCCCGAGCCATCTATTTCAAACAAATGTTCTTGAATTGGAATCCATTCTCCTTCTCCATTTAATATTTCTGTATTATTTCCGGGTTCCAAGGCGACTAAATCACCGTCTTCATTTACCCAAATGAGCCGAATTCCTGTACCTTGTAGGGTTTTGAGGGTTACTTTTCCAAACTCATCAATTACCATGCGGATGGTATCGTTGGTTTTAATGATAAAAGGAAAATCGTTTGTGGTTCCAATAAATTCTCCGGAATCGGGTTCATTCCCGCCCAATATCCAGGGTGTTTGTGCCTGGAGGGTATTCATTGTTAGGGATAGACTAAAAAAGAGAAGAGAAGAGAAGAGAAGTGAAGAGAAGAATTTTTTCATTGCTGGGGCGTTGGGATTTAAGGTTTAGAACTTAAATTATACCAAAGATAAATCACTTTTCGATAAATGCAAAACAATTAATTGTTTTTTTAGGTTAAAAATATCCAAAAAACACACCCGAAATAAGAGATCGAAATAGCTTAAAATCAGAAGTGTGGGGGAGATTGGCGTAAGGCATTTGTCTGATGCTATAAATGAGTAAATTTGCGGAACAAACAATACCAGAATCTTATGGCAACAGGCTTTTACCAGGTCCCTCAGGCAAAAAATGAACCCATTCTCAGTTATGCTCCCGGTAGTCCGGAAAGAACTGAGCTCAAGGCAATGATTGACAAACTCCGGAAAGAGGAGGCTGACATTCCTATGTATATTGGCAATCAGCAGGTGCGTACCGGAAATAAACATTCCATTCACCCACCCCATGACATTCGGCATACCTTGGGTCATTATCATTTCGGGGATAAAACCCATGTAAAACAAGCCATTGACGCTGCTTTGGCTGCCAAAAAAGATTGGGCGAATTTACCCTGGGAACAAAGAGCGGCGATATTTTTAAAAGCCGCTGATTTACTCGCAGGCCCTTATCGCGCTAGAATGAATGCCGCTACCATGCTTTGTCAGAGTAAAAGTGCTTATCAGGCGGAGATCGATGCAGTATGCGAAATGGCAGACTTCTTCCGCTTCAATGTGCAGTACATGCAAGAGCTATACAAACAACAGCCTGAGTCTCCTGCCCTAACTTGGAACCGAATGGAGCACCGTCCTTTGGAGGGATTTGTATTTGCCCTTACCCCCTTTAACTTTACCTCTATTGCAGCCAATCTACCCGCTGCCCCAGCCATGTTGGGAAATACAGTGGTTTGGAAACCTGCCAATTCTCAGATTTATTCTGCTCAGGTGGTGATGGAATTATTCTTAGAAGCAGGGGTGCCTCCAGGAGTAATCAATTTGGTGTATGCAGACGGACCAGATGCCGGCGAAGTAATTTTTAATCATCCCGATTTTGCTGGGATACATTTTACGGGATCTACCGGAGTATTCAGACATATCTGGAAAACCATAGGCAATAATATTGATATTTATAAAAGCTATCCCCGCATTGTCGGAGAAACAGGTGGTAAAGATTTTGTGATTGCCCATCCCAGTGCAGATGCCGAGGCCTTGACCGTTGCTTTAATCAGAGGCGCATTCGAATTTCAGGGACAAAAATGCTCTGCCGCTTCTCGTGCTTATATTCCTAAATCCATTTTTAGTAAAATTAAACAGGATTTAGTAAAAGGAATTACGAATATCAAAATGGGCGGCGTAGAAGATTTTCGGAATTTCTTTAATGCGGTTATTGATGAAAAGGCTTTTGATAAAATTAGTTCGTATATCGAAATCGCTAAAAAAGATTCTGGATGTAAAATTCTTGCCGGAGGAGGATATGATAAATCGAAAGGATATTTTATTGAGCCCACTTTGATACAAGTTGAGGACCCTCGCTTTACCACCATGTGCGAAGAAATATTTGGTCCGGTATTAACGATTTATGTTTATGCGGATGAGGCATGGGAAGAAACTTTACATATTGCGGAAAGTAGCTCTCCTTATGCCCTAACAGGTGCTATATTTTCACAGGACAGATATGCTATTGAGCAGGCAACTCAGATTTTGGAAAATGCTGCAGGTAATTTATATATCAACGACAAACCAACAGGAGCTGTAGTTGGACAGCAACCCTTTGGGGGAGCCAGAGCTTCCGGCACCAATGATAAGGCTGGATCTATTTTAAATTTATTGCGTTGGGTATCCCCCCGAGCGATAAAGGAAAATTTTGTTCCGCCGAAAAAATATGAGTATCCATTTATGGGTGCGGAATAATATTAGATCGAAATCAATAGTAACAAAGCGGATACGGAATGTAGTATCCGCTTTTTTTTTATGTTAATATGAAATGATCGTTACTCAGTTCGTAATATACCCATACAAATAAGAAATATCCTGTAAATAAATAAAACCTACTACTCTGTATAATCTGCGTAGCGTGATGCATCCACAATTATCTCGATCCGTCTGTGTAATCTGCGGAAAAAATACCCTTACCCCAGAAATCCGTAAGTCCAGTAAGGAATTTATCTACTCTGTAAAATCTGCGCAGCGTGATGCATCCGCAATTTTTTCTATCCTATCTGTGTAATCTGCGGAAAAAACACCCTTACCCTAAATACCCAATCAAAAAACTTACCCAATTATTAATCTGTGATATATATAACTCTACCTAAAATTGTATAATACACAAATCAAATAATCACCTCACCTTTGTCAGGTAATAACTCTATTACAAATCAATAAAAAACAAAATGAATACTACAGAAATTAAAGGTAATTGGCACGAACAAAAAGGTAAATTAAAGCAACAATTCGCCATCCTTACTGACAGCGACTTAACTTATGCTGAAGGTAAGAAAGAAGAAATGATGGGGAAAATTCAAATCAAATTAGGTAAAACTAAAGAAGAGTTGCACAAAATTATCGCAGCTCTGTAATCCAATTTAGAATTAAACAATAGCAGGTACAACACCTGCTATTGTTTACTATTTGGATGAATTTCTATTGTAAAAAATAAATACTCTCCTTAATGTGTATTATTTGAACCACCTCTATTAACAAATAACAAAAAAAACAATAATCTTTCAATGGGAAATATACTTTACTTAATCGCGATTCTTTTGATTATTGGTTGCGCTGTAGGATTTTTTGCCTATAGTGCTGGCAGCATCATACATGTGTTATTGGTCATTGCCGTCATTTCTATTTTGCTTAAAATCATAGGAGGTAAAAATCCATTTAAATAACGAGTTTATTTATATGCACTAAATGCACAAAAGTATTGTTGGATTACCTTTACTATAAAAGGAAAACAAGTATATTGGTAATATTAAAGGTAATCTAATGTTTCGCAAAAAAATCAGTGTAACAAATAAGAATTACTTGTAACAGCATTCCCTTAGGAAGGAAGAGTTTTTTATGGAAGAGGTATAAATTGGCCTGAATGATAGTCTTGACAGGATTTATAAAAAACATTTCCGACATTCATTCCATCTCAATCAACACAGCTCAGCGACTTGGGTATTTAAATAAAAACAATGCTTTCGTCCCTCCTAAAGACCAACTCGTTTTTTAGAACGAAATCACCGGTCGCTGAGCGGTTAGTAGGCGTAAGTGTTTATAGTTGCTAGTCTTTCTTGTTTTTTAATAGTGGTGGAATTAAGGGGTGTCTCCTCATTCAATCCTTCTCTTAATTCCTCCATTTGTTTTGTTTATTTACCATTTTTCCAATTCCCTATTTAAATTACTAAAGCAAAGAAGGCTTCCATCAGAAATCAATATGCCTATGATTGAATAAAATACTATTCTTAGCTGCTTGCTGAATGGAGTTTCATTTTGAGGTCTTCCTTACTTCATTTGTTTTTCTAGCCAGAAGAATTCTTCGAGGGTAAGGGCTTCTGCTCTTTTGGTGAATAGGCGGTCTAATGTTTCAGAAGGAAAAAAGGCCAATCCTGAAAGGGCATTTCTCAGCATTTTTCTCCTTTGTCCAAATGCAGCCTTCACCAACTTCAGAAATCTACCAAATTCTATATCTGGTGGATTTGATTTTTGGGAGAGGGTTATAACCGCACTATTTACCTTGGGCGGAGGGAAGAAAGCGCCAGGCGGTACGGTGAAATGATATTTGCACTCAAACCAAGTGGAAATTAATACCGACAAAATGCCACATTCATGTTTTCCGGGAGGCGCGCATACTCGTTCAGCCACCTCTTTTTGAATCATAAACACGCCTTGGTCTAGATTGTGTCTATATTCCAGCAAATGAAAAAAAATTGGGGAGGTGATATTGTAGGGTAAATTTCCGATTACTCGAAATTTATGGCCTGGTTCAGCAGGAAATTCCCACTGTAAAACATCTGTTTCATGGATTTGAAAGGAGGAGGGTGCAAATTGTGCTTTCAAATATTGAATAGATTCGGTGTCTATTTCCAGCAGATGGAGTTCATTCACCTTTCCAATTAGCCTTTGAGACAGCACTCCTTTTCCCGGACCAATTTCATAAACAGGAAGTTGCGGGTCTATTTTCAGCAAATCCGTAATCTTATCCGCCGTATGCGGTTCGGTAAGGAAATGCTGCCCGAGTCTTTTCTTGGGTTTTACATTGAGCATAATTCGTAAATTTACATTCTTAAATTGGAATCACCCTTTACCCGATGCAACTAAAATTTAGCAATCAATTCCCTTCTCAAGCTTCTGAGTATTCTTTCATCCTTTGTTCTACTGCTCAAGAGAAAGCAGTTATCGAGGCACTGCGCAAAAATGAATTTGTCATTCCCAATGGCATTAAGTTAGGAGAAGCCGATCAAAAGAATTACTATCACTCAGGCAAATCCACGGTTTTTATTCAGGGTATTGGTTCTGAAAAAGACTTAAAAGCCGAGAAGCTCCGTAGATATGTGTTTCAGGCTGTGAAGCAGGGCAACGAACTGAAGAAAAAAGAACTCCTGCTTTGGTTTCCTGGAGTGGAGAAAAGCCAGGAGCCAACAGTGATGGCTGAAGCTATTGGTGAAAGTTTGCTTTTGAGCAACTATCAGTTTTTAAAGTATAAAACCAAAGGTAATGGAGTAAATACGCTGAAATCAGTTGTTATTGCTTCTAGCGATAAGAGTTTTCAGCAGGCAATACGCACAGGTGAAACGATGGCTCAGGCAACCTGCAAGGCCAGAGACCTTGTGAATGAACCCGTTATTACTTTAACGGCGGAAGAATTGGGCAAACAGGCAAAATTATTATCTGTTAAGCATGGTTTCAAAGCGGATGTTTGGGATAAGAAAAAAATTGAAAAAGCCCAGATGGGTGGCTTATTGGCTGTGAACTTGGGAAGCCCCAATCCTCCTGCATTTATAATTCTGGAGCACAAACCTGCAAAGGCGAAAAATAAAAAGCCTGTAGTATTTGTTGGAAAGGGAGTGGTATATGATACCGGGGGATTGAGTTTAAAGCCAACTCCCAATTCTATGGATTCAATGAAATCCGATATGGCTGGAGCTGCAGCCGTAATTGGGGCTTTTTGCGCTATTGCAGATTTGAAATTACCCTATCATGTTATTGGTTTGATTCCTGCGACAGATAACCGTCCAGGAGGAAATGCCTATACCCCAGGCGATGTTATCAAGATGTATGATGGCAGTACGGTAGAAGTATTAAATACGGATGCAGAAGGCAGAATGATTTTGGCGGATGCTCTGGCTTATGCCAAACAGTATCAGCCTGAGGTTGTGGTGGATCTGGCAACTTTAACGGGTGCTGCTGTGGTAGCAGTAGGTCATATCGGAATTGCTATGATGAGTACAGCATCAGAAAGTACTGTTCAGTGTATGGCTGAAGCAGGGGAAGCTACTCATGAGCGTGTAGTCAGATTTCCGCTATGGGATGAATATGAAGAACTTCTTAAAAGTGATATTGCCGATCAAAAGAATATTGGCGGGCCTTATGGAGGTTCCATCACTGCTGCGAAATTTCTCCAAGTGTTTACTGATTACCCTTGGATCCATTTAGATATTGCCGGACCTGCCTTTTTACCCCATCAAGATCATTATCGCAGCAAGAACGGAACGGGTGTAGGGGTGAGACTTCTGGTCAACTTCCTAAAAAGGATGTAATTTCATCTCTTCTCCGATATTCTTTGTTGGAAAAGGAAAACTCAAGGATGCCATAAGTAACAACGGTAAATTCCATTGGGAAATGCCAGAACAGGAAAATATAATGAGTCAGTAACGAGGCACAGGACAGGTAATTTATGAACAAATCAAAATCTCAAATAAAAATTGGCATAACCCTGGGTGATTATAATGGGGTAGGACCAGAGTTAATTCTAAAGGTGTTTGAAGATATTCGGATGCTCAGCCTATGCACACCCATTGTATATGGCTCTTCCCGTATCCTTAGTTTTTATCGCAAACTAGGGTCTATGGAGAAATTTCAGTTTCAGATAATTTCCGATATAAAACAAGCTCATCCCGGACATCTCAACCTGATAGAATGCATTCCCAATGCCGATAAAGAAAAAGTCGAGCCAGGTACTCCTTCACAAGCCTCCGGTAAGGCGGCTTTTCTCTCTCTTCAAGCGGCTATGAAGGATTTGAAGGAAGGGAAGTTGGACGCCATGGTTACCCTACCCATTGATAAATCTACGATTCAAAGTGCCGAGTTTCCTTTCCCTGGTCATACTGAGTATTTAAGCAGTCAATTTCAGAATGCTGAAACCTTGATGGTGATGGTGTATGAGTCCTTGAGAGTAGCAACTATTACAGGTCATTTGCCTCTCAGTGAGGTTGCGGATGCCTTGACGCAAGACAAGATTTTAAAGAAACTACGCGTGCTCCAACAGTCTCTCAAGATTGATTTCAATATTCAAAAACCGAAAATTGCTCTTCTTGGATTGAATCCTCATGCAGGGGATAATGGATTACTAGGTAAAGAAGATCAGGAGAAAATTCGCCCAGCTATCGAAAAAGCCTTTTCAGAAGGCATGTTGGTCAAAGGGCCTTATCCAGCGGATGGTTTTTTTGCTCATGGAGCTTATGAAAATGCCGATGCCATTGTAGCCACCTATCATGATCAAGGACTGGTTCCATTCAAGTTATTAGCTGCTGGGAAAGGGGTGAATTACACTGCCGGTCTGCCCATTATCCGTACCTCACCTGACCATGGTACCGCTTATGATTTGGCAGGAAAGTTTACTGTTGATGAAAGTAGCACTCGAAACGCAATATTTCTTGCCCTCGACATCTACTCTACTCGTTCCGAAAATCTCTCCCTTGTATCCGGTGCCCTTCGTGGAAAAGTTCCGGAAGAATTGATGCGGGAGGATGAGGTCGCACTAGGGGAGTAAGATCATTTATCGGGTGCTGCACCCAATAAAATCTTTTACTCGCTCACTTCTGTCTCCACATTCTTAGGAATGACAAAAGGAGTGGACACAGGATTGAGAGTAGTGTAATTTTTTCGATTTTCAGGAGTAATGAGTTCTCCGGAATCCGCGTACACTGGAACATCTATCTGCAAAAGAAAAGTAATTGACTCGACACTTATACCCTTGTCACTTAGGAGAATAGCTTTTAAATAAGGGTTAAGTTTTTTCAAAATCCCATTTCTTAAGAGCTTTCGCGCTTCCTTAAATCTCCAGCTAAGCCAAATACCTGGTTTTTTACCTGAATCCAAGGTTTGGTAGTATAATTCACCTGTTTTTAGTGCGTTTAGAAACCGCCGTTTCCCCATCCAACCTTTATGAGAAATTTTTCCTTTTAAGCGTTCGAACAGTCCATTGAACTGGGGTGCTGCAAGCAAAACCACTTCCGGATGCAAGGACCTCATGGCATTTTCTATGGAAGAGGTTCCATGCGGAAGCAAGATTTTCATATTCAATTGTAAAGGAAGATAGTATCCTTTAAGGCGGTTATTGAGTTGCCAGAAGGGTACACAAGGCATAAATGTCTTATTTCCTGCCAAAGAAGAAAAATCGCTTAAACATTGCTTGAATTTAAACAATAGGCTCGCATGGGTATCTACACTCCCAATCGGTTCGGCATTTTCCTGAAGAGAATAAGAGATGCAACAAACATCTTCAGCATGGACTAGGCTCTTCAGACCTTTAATTTCTGGGAGGTTTTCTCTCCAATAGACCTTGCCTGGGTCTATGAGCCAGTCAAAAATAGCTGTTCGTCCCGGAACTAAAATTTGCTCATCATCAAATAGAGTGACAATATCTTTGACTGTAAAATTGGTGCCTAGTGCTGCCAGTGCCCTATGGTAAGTGTCGGCATCCGACACTATGATCATTTTCATTTCAGTTTGTCGGGCTATTTCGGCTAACTCCTGTGTGTCCGCCTCATCGGGAATCATTACTGGGATTGCTCCAATTAATCTTCCACCTAGCTCTATGTATATTAAAGCCGGATTGTTATGAGCAAAAACCCCAAAGGTATCGCCTCGGGTTATTTTTCGAGAAAGGAGAAATCCCGCCATACAATAAGCTAGGGCAATGGTTTCCTTCCACGAAATCAAACGGTTTTTCTTTTCATCCTGCCAGAGAATGAAGGGCATTTCTGGAATGATTCGACTATAGGCCTGTTCCCATAATTCATTCAGGTTCTCAGGGAATTGTTGCAGGCTTTCTTTTTTACTCACGCTTCAGTATTTCCCTCAAAAATAAAGTGATAATTTTACCCATTATGAACAATCCGTTCACAAGAACCGAAGAACCGTCCTTTTTCATTCCCGCACAGCCCGCCTTCAAGGAGCGGTATTGGCTTCATGCCCTCCTGTTTGCACTCACCCTACTAACCACTACACTAGCTGGCGCTGAGTTGATTACAGGCAGAACGATGGAGCAATTATCCCTGTGGGAAGATTTTCAAAAGGGCTTACCTTATTCCCTTTCCTTCCTCTGTTTCTTAACATTTCATGAGTTCGGACACTATTTTACGGCCGTTTATCATGGGGTAAAAACATCTTTACCCTACTATATCCCCATTTATTTACCCTTTTCAATTTTCAATATAGGGTCAATGGGTGCTGTTATTCGGATGCGGGAGACCCCAGGCACAACCCGAAAGTACTTTGACATTGGCATTGCAGGACCCTTAGCCGGGTTTGTAATAGCCCTGATTTTACTTTGGTATGGATTTGCCTTTATGCCCGGGCCAGAATATTTATACGGCATTCATCCTGAATACTCAGACTGGTTTGGGGGAAAGATGCCCAGTGACTCTGATTTACAGAATGCGTTAAAATCAACGGGTGCCATTTCTATAGAATTAGGCAATTCCTTAATTTTTCAAATCTTCCGATACCTATTCGCAGACCCAGAAAAAATGCCCGGCGCCATGGAAATGTATCATTACCCCTATCTTTTTGTCGGATATCTTACTCTTTTCTTCACCGCCCTGAACCTCTTACCTATTGGGCAATTGGATGGTGGACATGTCACTTATGGTTTATTTGGTATAAAAATCGCAGCACTTATTTCTAGAATTACAGTGATATTTCTGGTCACTTATGGAGGCTTAGGAATAATCGACTATTCAGATAGTTTTTACCTGGTTTATTTAGGTTTATATGGATTGTACATCTATTATGTAATGACTAAAATCCTTGGAAACTCAAAAGCAATAGAGGCATTGGCGGGAACATTCGCCATCATTGGTTTTCAATACTTAGCACAAGAATATTGGGGCATTCAGGAGGGAGGAACCCTTTGGCTGGTGTATTCCTTTATTGCCGTAAGGGTAATTGGACTTGATCATCCGCCTGCGCGGGTAGAAGAAAAACTCAATCCTGCCCGAATTGTATTGGGAATAGTTGCCTTGCTCATTTTTGTTCTATGCTTTACACCCGACCCACTTAAAATCATTATTCTGGAGCCAGCACTTCCATTGCCAATTGAAAACCCACAAGAAGCAGAAGAAATCGTTGTCAGTATCCTCAGAGGATTAAAACTTGGGTAATTCTGGGGTAATTTCCACACATTACTAATCCTTCCTACAGGAAAAAACGGACATGAGTCAAAAACTAAAACTATTTATGGGGATTTTCCTGCTGCTCATACTGCTACTTGCAACACTCACTTACTTTTTACTTCGACAGGCTAAGTGGGGAAAAGCTCCGGAAGGGAATAGATTATCACGCATTCAAGAATCACCCAACTTTAGGGACGGGAAATTTCAGAATCAGAGTTTCACCCCCCAACTTACAGAAGGTTATTCCATGCTCCAAGTAGGGTATGAATATTTCTTTAATTCGATTCCCAATAAAATCCCTCAAGACTCCATCCCATCAGTCAAAACAGACCTACTCAACTTGTCGAAAGAGGAAGATGTATTAGTTTGGTTTGGGCATTCCTCCTATTTTATGCAATTAAACGGGAAGAAGTTCTTAGTGGATCCGGTATTCAGTGGAAATGCCTCACCGCTTCCAGGTTTTAATCCAGCATTTAAAGGTTCCGACATTTATACTGCAGAGGAAATTCCTGCAATAGATTACCTACTGATTACTCATGACCATTATGACCATTTGGATTATGAGACCATTTTGAAATTAAAACCCAAAGTGGCGAAAATAATTTGTGGATTAGGAGTAGGTGCTCATTTCGAGAGTTGGGGCTATGACCCGGAGAGATTAATTGAAAAAGACTGGTATGATAGCCTAACCATAGATAGTCAAACTCAGATTCATTTTTGGCCAGCTCGGCATTTTTCTGGACGATTTCTTTCCCCCAATAATACATTGTGGGGAGCATTTGCCCTGATTTCATCTGAAAAAAGAATTTTCTTGGGAGGCGATAGTGGGTATGGCAAACATTTTAAGGAAGCAGGTAATCAACTTGGGCCATTTGACCTTGCCATACTTGACAATGGTCAATATAACGAAGCCTGGCGCCTAATTCACTGCTTGCCAAATGAAGTATTACAGGCCGCTAATGACTTGCAGGCAACTCGCTTGTTTCCGGTGCATTCTTCTAAATTTAAAATGGCAAACCATCCTTGGGATGAGCCCCTTCGAAAAATAAGCGATCTGAATCAATCTGCCTCTATAGCCTTGGTAACGCCAATGATAGGAGAGAAGGTACTTTTGAATGAAGAGTCTCAGCAATTTACCCGATGGTGGCTTGGGGTAAAATAGGGTTATTTTAACTTTAGTTAACCTAAATCACCCTATTAACGCAAAGGAATCTGGGTGATTGCCCCAAAAAATACTTTAACTTTTCTCCTATAATTTACTTTTATCTATAATCCACTCATAGAAAATTTAAAACAGTACTTTGTTTTAGGAGTGTTGTATTAATAAGAGATAATATCCCCAGAATCTGGAATTTCAAACAAATTCAGCTTGACTTTAAAATCTAGTCCATTGCAGAAGATCTGTTTTTTACAATGAAAATTTTTATTTTTAGAACCAGAAGTAGAAAATTTTAAATGATTCAAACATTCAATCAAGCCTCTAAAATTAGTCGGGATTCTTTGATGATTTTGGTAAACGAAGTAGAAAAGGGATGAATATTCTAATCTGTTTAAAAATTGAAATGTAAGGTACGGGTGTTCAAAAGTGATGATTCCGATGAAATTTCAAAGGTTTTAATCAGGTATTGAAAAATTTTTCTGCTTAATTATCAGAATGTTAGCACTAGGTCACTAAAATATCTTGAAATAGTCTTGACATTCCCGAATTCATCCTGCTATCTTTGCAGTCCCATTCAGAACGAAGCGCACTAAGCAAAGTTCAAAAATGAGGAGACAGTAAGACAAAGCAAGGCTGTGAAGCCTGAGATACTGGGGAGAAGGATTAGGAGGGGAAGAATAAGTTCTGTGAAGTAGCGAAGGAAAGAAATTCAGTACGACTAGGTAAAACGAAGTCGTTCCTGAGAGTTGTACAAAAATCGAAGGAGACAGGAGTTCAATACTCCGAGTAAATTGTCTGACGCGAGTCAGACGCAAGAGATACTATGGAGAGTTTGATCCTGGCTCAGGATGAACGCTAGCGGCAGGCCTAATACATGCAAGTCGAACGATAGACAGTAGCAATATTGTTGAAAAGTGGCGCACGGGTGCGTAACGCGTATGCAACCTACCTTTCAGCGGGGGATAGCCTGGAG
>JBEIHC010000038.1:0-22659 GCA_040381555.1 Bacteroidia bacterium | reverse complement strand
TGTGTCTGCTCCCCATTCTTAGTACGTCTTAAAGATAAACAATATTTCATTTCTTTCAAGATCTCTTTCGGAGGTCTCAAACCGGCTTCCTCCTTCTAATTGGGATTCTTCACACTCAGGTCAAAAGTATCCGGGTCTATGTCCTTCACCTTCACAGTCCAGGAGTTTTCGCTATCGGCAAAGGTTTTCTGGCGTTTGACAAAATCCGCCAGCCGCAAATTGTGGCCACTTTGAATGCGGTTTTTCAGTTCGCTGAATATTTCCCCGATCTTATATTCTATGGTATCGGCACTTTCAGCGCTGGCCTTAAATTTTTTGAAGTAGGGGGAAAGTTTTCCGTTGACAAAGTCTAAGAGGTCATCTCCCGAAAGGGCCTTGTGGCGGTCGAGTTTGCCTTCTTTATTTTTAGGAGCAGCCCAAACCGTCCATTGGTATTTCTTTTCGATAATGGGCGTATAGGTTTTGCCCGTGAGTTCAGCAGCGGTAGCCCGATCTTTCTCCAGGTCATCGAGGTATTTCAGAAACAGAATCCAGGAGGTCTGCTCCACATAATCCAATTCGCTCCCACACCCGGCGTCTTTGTGGAGTATGTCGTCTATATTTTTGAAGGTCTGCTCGAACATTATTTATTTCTGCTTTTTTCAATTCGTAAAGTTCTCAATCTTATCGGTGTGTAGGCAATTCAAAATATTTTGTAGCAACCTCCCAAATCAACATTTCCCTTGTCTCACTCCCCCCCCTCCCCCAATAATCCTCCCAGATTATTAACTTTGCAGATATTTATACATGAAACTCACTCATCCTATATCTGTTCGCGATGCGGCTCAGCTGATTCAAGCCCAATTCGCCGGAGATCCAGATCAGCTGATCTTGGGCCTCAATGAAATACACATGGTCAGTCCGGGGGACTTGACTTTTGTGGATGTCGCCAAATACTATAAAAAAGCTTTGGAAAGCGCCGCAACCATCATCCTGATTAATCAGGAGGTAGAAGTGCCTGCCGGAAAAAGTATTCTCATTTCGGATGACCCCTTCCGGGATTACAACCGCCTGACCGAGCATTTCCAACCCCGGCTTCCCCTCAATACCCAAGGCCAGCCCCAATTGGGTAAAAATGTGAAAATTGGTGCCAATGTCGTATTTGGCGAAGGGGTGGTCATAGGAGATAATACCGAAATCGGTCATAATGTGGTGATTGGCTCTCATGTAAGCATCGGAAATGATACCCTCGTTCATCCCAATGTAACGGTCTATAATTATTCCGTTTTGGGAAATCGAGTTTGCATTCAATCCGGCACTGTCATTGGAGGAGAAGCCTTTTACTACAAAAGCCGTCCGACGGGTAAAGATAAACTGCTTAGCAAAGGGCGGGTGGTGATTGAAGATCGGGTAGAAATCGGAGCCAATTGCACTATTGACCGGGGCGTGAGTGGAGACACCCGAATCGGGGAAGGCACAATCTTAGACAATCTGATTCAAATTGGCCATGATACAGTCGTCGGAAAAAATTGCCTGTTTGCCTCCCAGGTGGGCGTGGCCGGCGTGGTTACCATTGAGGATAATGTAATCCTCTGGGGCCAAGTGGGCGTAAACAAAGACCTCACCATTGGGAAAGGAGCCATTCTCTTAGGAAAAGCCGGCGTTATGTCTTCGCTGGAAGGGGGAAAAACCTATTTTGGATTTGTGGCCTCTGAACACAGACAGGCTTTGAGAGAATTCGCTGCTGCCCGAAGATTGCCCGAACTCATCCAGCGCCTCGATGCTCAGAATCACTCTGAAGAATGAAAAACGATCACCCATTCTTCCATTTCCAAAAACAAAAAGAAGAATTTCGCCTCTTCTCCAGCCGATCCCTTACCCGAATCGTAGGCTATTTCTTTCAAGGCCTCTTATTGGTTGTGCCCATTGCGGTGAGTATTTGGGTTCTCTTCAATGTTTTTCAATATATTGATGAACTGATTCCCTTTCAACTCGGAAAAGGCTTGGGTTTCCTCATCATTATTGGAGGTATCACCACCTTGGGATTTTTCGGTTCCCTCTTCATCACCAAACCCATTCTGGCCTTCATAGAGAAAATAATCTCCAATGTACCCGTATTGAAATTTCTCTATTCTACGATACGAGATTTTATGGAGGCATTTGTGGGGGAGAAAAAGAGATTTACCGAAGGGGTATTGGTAATTATTGACCATCAAAATGGCATCGAAAGACCTGGTTTCATTACGGCAAAAGATCTCAGTAAATTAGGTCTTCCGGATAAAGTGGCGGTGTACATGCCCTTCTCCTATCAATTCGCAGGCGACCTACTGATTGTGCCCGCTACCTCCATCCGACCTTTACCCATTTCAGGTGCGGATATGATGAAATTTATTGTCTCAGGAGGGGTAACCGATTTAACCGAAACAACTCCCCATCCCTAAGCACTTCCTAACTAATAAATAGATTTATTTATGAAAAATACGGGTTTGACGCTCCTCTTCTGTGGCTTGATTAGTACTCTGCTGGCACAATTTCCCAGAGATACCTTTCAAGCCCCAAGCAATCCTTGGTATTGGAAAAATCGCAAACCCGCACCCGACTATTGGCAACAGGATGTGTATTACAGAATCCAGGCACAACTCAATCCCCAAGATCGGGAAATTCAGGGCAGCCTCAAACTTACCTATTTCAATAATTCTCCGGATTCATTGAAAGAGTTTAGTTTCCACTTGTATCAGAATGCCTTTCAACCAGATTCTTACCTAGATCAACTACGCAAAAATTTCAATGAAACTCCGGCTTACGGAAAATTAGAATCCCAGAAAAAAGGCACCCAGGTGCACTCCATCCAATCGGCAGGCAGAAACCTTAAAACAATTGACGACAATACTATTTTGAGGGTAGTGAGTGACCGCTCCCTTCCTCCCGGTGATTCCATTGTATTTGACATTCGATTTTCCTCCTGGTTTGATACCGGTCCGGATAGGCGCAGGATGAAAATGTTTCCCGTAGAAATGGAAGATGGCAGTCAGACCTGGCATTTTGATGGCGTACATTGGTATCCACGAATTTCAGTGTATGACAGTCGCCATACCTGGGATGTACAGCAACATTTCGGCAAAGAATTCTATGGAGATTTTGGCACTTGGGATGTAGAACTTTCCCTGCCTTCCGAATACATCGTAGAAGCAACAGGAGAATTACTCAATGAGGCCGAAATGTTGCCCGCTGAGTTAAAGCAATTATTAGACATTAAAAATTTCAAGGACAAAAAAATTGGTACCCCTGCCTCCCTCATTCTGAAACCCAATGGCAGTAACAAGACTTGGAAATACCATGCTGTCAATGTGCATGATTTTGCCTTTACAGCCGATCCTTCCTATCGTATAGAAGAAGTGAAGGCTGGGCAAGTAAGATGCATTGCTGTGGCTCAAGAGCAGAATGCTTCCGGCTGGCAGGATGCAGCAGCAATTGCGGCCAGAGTGATTAAACTCTATTCAGATTTTATTGGTCCCTATGCTTATCCCAAAATGGTGGTAGCAGATGCACAAGATGGCATGGAGTATCCTATGTTGACTTTAGACGGAGGCCATTCTCCCGGATATACGGCCTTGCTTGCACATGAAATTGGCCATAACTGGTTCTTCGGGATGCTGGGCACCAATGAAACCTATCGGGCATTTATGGACGAAGGCTTCACGCAGTTCCTCACCATGTGGGCCATGGATTCGATTAAAGGCTGGGATAAAAAAGGAATTTCTCCTGATCGCTTGCAGCAAGGCTATTTCCGCTATATGAATGAGGCTATCCGCGACCATGAGGGCCATCTCAATACCCATGCCGATGCTTATTATGCAGAATGTGGGCATGGAGGACAGTATAGTATGGCCTACCATAAAACCGCTGTCATGCTCTATAATCTTCAGTATTATCTAGGCAATCAATTGTTTGAAGAAGCCATGCAGTTTTACTTCAATCGCTGGGCTATTGCACACCCCTATCCCGAAGATTTCCGCCAAGCCATCACGGATTATACCCGCACAGACCTGAGCAGTTTCTTTGATGAATGGATGGAATCGGAGAAAAAAGTGGATTATGGAATCCGTAACATCCGAAAGGTAGGCAAGGATTCTGTCAGGCTTACTTTTACCCGCACAGGGGATCTAATTATGCCGGTGGAATTTACTTTAATGAATCCTAATCAAACAGAAAAGAAATACCTGATTCCATCCAGCTATTTTTCCAAAAAGGAATCTGAATTGACCGTGCTTCCCTACTGGTATCAGTTCGGGGAATTGGGCAAAACTTATCAGGTAACCTTAGCCGGCGGAAAAAAATCCCGCGTGGTGATTGACCCCAGCAGGCGATTGGGAGATATCCGCATGATGGACAACCAGAGCGGATTATTTCCGACTAAATTTAAAATATCTTTAACCGATCATAAAAACAATAAAAGTGATTGGGAAAATTACACCCTGCATCTCCGACCTTGGGCATGGTGGAATCTCCTAGGGGGCATTCAGGCAGGTGGGCAGTTGCAAGGGCATTATATGCAAAGCCGGCATAAAATAAAAATTGGTCTGGTTCAAAACACTGCCCTACTCGACCGTTACCAAGGTTCAGTAATAACAGGTGAGGATTGGAAATATTACTTCTTCAATTACTGGGCATCGTATCGCACGCAGTTTGCACCCATTGGTAGAGATGGGGAAATTGTTTTGGAATCAGCCTATCGCGATGGAGCGTTCAGAAATAATGCCGGATTGGAGAAATGGTATATCTCCGGCCCCTCTCAAAATCAAACCAAACAAGGCTGGTATGTCAACTGGATTTATTTACTGCGTCCCCTCCGTCAACTAACCAATTATTTGGCCGAAACCGATACTTGGAGAACAGAACAAGCCAATGCCTACCTTAAAACCGGATGGAGAAAGCAGTATAAAATTCCGCACGGCACAGGCAATTGGAGGGTAGAATTAAGAAATGCTGCACCTGGAAGTGATGCTGATTATCGGAATATTCGTTTTGAATCCATCTATCAGATGCAGATTTTGAAAGAGACTTTTACCTTCCGATACAGAGCCTATGCACAGTTAGGCGAAGGCAATACCCCGATAGAATCTCAAACCTGGCTGGCAGGAGGCAATCCGGAAGATGCCTGGAGTAATGACTTTTATCGGGCAGAATCTTTCTTTCCGGCTTCCTATACAGAAACGAACATGGGCAAAAATCCTTCGAATGTACATTTCGGAGGTGGGTATAACTTGAGGGGATATAGTGGATATCGGGCAGAATTTGAGGATGGAGCCGCAGCTTGGTATGGGAATAATGGGGCTGCACTCAATTTGGAACTAGAATTTGATGACCGGATACCCTTTCATCCTCGCTGGGTGCAGGATCATGCCAAGCTTGATGCTTATATGTTTGCGGATGGGGGAATCTTGGGAAGGAGTCTCACGCGTCAGGGATTGGATAAAATTGACTGGGATAAATTCCGGGCGAATTTTGGGTTAGGGACAGCCTTGAGTTTGTATCGTTCACGGAAGAAAAACACGCAGCCATTGATTATTCGGGCAGATTTTCCCTTTGTGTTGACTACTGCTCCGTATGTAGAGGACAATTTTCAGTTTCGGTGGATGTTGGCGGTAGGCAGGGCGTTTTAGGTTTACCCTAAACTTCGGTTTACCCTAAACCCCGGTTTACCCTAAACTTCCGTTTACCCTAAACTTCGGTTTACCCTAAACCCTAGTTTACCCTAAACTTCCGTTTACCCTAAACCCTAGTTTACCCTAAACTCCCGTTTACCCTAAACTTCGGTTTACCCTAAACTTCCGTTTACCCTAAACATTTTGCCAAAAATATTGGACAGAGGGACTAAAAATGAGGCTAACTCACGAAATTTCAGAAAGATAATTTTTGCACATCAAGATTTTGTCTAATTTTGCACTTCCTGTTTAAAGCAGGAAGAAAAGGAGATCTAAAATTTAATGTCAGAAGAAAACAAATCCGTTACCGAGGTGGACAATGTTCAGAACATGGACGCCGACTTGACCGTTGATGTTGTCCGGTCTTTGAAAAGTGTGTCTAAAGAGGAATTCTCTTGGGATGAAGATGAATTGGGCTATACATCTGAAGAAAGAGCCCGTCTGGAAGTCTTGTACTCCGGAACCTTAAATGTCATTAACGAAAAACAAATCGTTAAAGGCACAGTCGTAATTATCGGCGAAAAAGAAGTAGTCCTCAACATCGGATTCAAATCCGAAGGGGTGGTGCCTATTTCTGAATTCCGGGACAAGCCGGATTTGAAACCTGGCGACCAGGTAGATGTCTTCCTCGAAACTGTGGAAGATAAAAAAGGCCAGCTCGTACTCTCGTACAAGCGTGCCAATGCCATGCGCACATGGGATAAAATCCGTGCCGCATTGGACGAAGATCTGACTCTTGAAGGGATTATTCGTAAAAGAACTAAAGGCGGATTTGTAGTGGATGTCGAGGGCGTTGAAGCTTTCCTTCCCGGTTCACAAATTGATGTGAAACCCGTGCGCGATTTTGATTCCTACCTCGGCCGTAAAATGGAGTTTAAGGTAGTTAAAATCAATTATCCTCACGACAATGTCGTCATATCTCATAAAGTGCTGATCGAAAAAGATATCGAAGCACAAAAAGGCGAAATCCTCCAAAACCTTGAAAAAGGACAGGTACTCGAAGGTACAGTCAAAAACATGACCAACTTCGGAGTATTCGTTGATCTCGGGGGTCTGGACGGATTGCTCCATATTACAGATATTTCTTGGGGTCGTATCAATCATCCCGAAGAAGTGCTCAAATTGGATGACAAAATCAATGTGGTGGTGCTGGACTTTGATGATGAGAAAAAACGCATTAGCCTTGGCTTGAAACAATTACAACCACATCCATGGGAATCTCTCCCAGAAACAGTTGTCGTTGGTACAAAAGTTAAAGGTAAAATCGTTACGGTTGCTGATTACGGATTGTTCGTGGAAGTTCTTCCCGGCGTTGAAGGATTGGTGCATGTTAGCGAAATGTCTTGGTCTCAGCATCAGAAAAACCCAACTGAATTATACAAAGTTGGAGATGAAATCGAAGCTACTGTATTGTCAATCGACCGTGATGAGCATAAAATGTCTCTCGGCTTGAAACAAGCTACCGAAGATCCTTGGTTGAAAGTTTCCGACAAATATCCTGTTGGAAGCCGTCATACCGGAGTTGTTCGCAGTATTATTACCATCGGATTGATTGTTGAACTTGAAGAAGGCGTAGATGGATTAGTTCATATCTCTGACCTTTCTTGGACCAAGAAAATCAAACATCCTTCTGAATTCATTAAGAAAGATGATCCAATTGAAATCGTGGTTACCTCTCTCGATGTTGAAAATCGCAAGATGAGCTTAGGTCACAAACAATTGTTTGAAGATCCTTGGGATACATTCGAAACTATCTTTACGGTAGGTAGTTCTCATAAAGGTACCCTCAACAAACTTATTGAGAATGGTGCCGTACTAGAGCTTGAATATGGAGTAGAAGGAACTGTTAAGAAAAAAGATCTTACTACACCCAAAGGTACTGCAGCACTGAAAGTAGGCGATACTGCTGACTTCGTTGTTACAGAATTCCAGCGTGATGCTAAGCGTATTGTACTTTCACATACCCGTACCTGGAAAGAAGCTACTGCTGAAGAGCAAGCTCAGGAAGGTATTGCGGCTGAAAAGAAAAGTACTTCCTCTGCGAGCAGCAGCAAACCTAAAGCAGTTAAGTTACCTCCGGTAGAAAAATCTACCTTGGGAGATATCGAAGGATTAGCCGCATTGAAGGCGAATCTAGAAGCTGAAGAAAAAGGTGTTGCAAAAACAAAAGCCGCTAAGATGACTAAGACCAAAGTAGAAACCATAGAAGCCGCTCCGGCTGAGGTTACTGCTTCGGTTGAAGAAGTTTTACCTGCTGCAGAAGCCGCTCCGGCTGAAGGTGCTGATGAAGCTCCAAAAGCCGAGTAAGTTTCACTTTATCTAAACGAAAACAGCCCCAAATTGGGGCTGTTTTTTTTTTGACCTAACTGATTCCGGATCTGCTTGGTGCAAGCTTTGCTTAGGGTAAGCTCCGCTTGGTGCAAGCTCTGCTTAGGGTAAGCTCCGCTTGGTGCAAGCTTTGCTTGGGGTAAGCTCCGCTTGGTGCAAGCTATATCCATTCTTTCCCTAATTTCGCAGAATAATACATCCTATTCATGACTCCAATCAATGACCTGCTCCTGCGTGTAGCCAATTCCCAAGCTGTCGAACGCCCCCCTGTGTGGATGATGAGGCAGGCCGGTAGATACTTACCCCAATATCGTGCGGTTCGCAGTGAGGCTGGTAGCTTTCGAGAAATGATTGCCCATCCGGAATTTGCTGCTGAAGTTACCCTACAGCCGGTGGATCTCATGGGCGTCGATGCCGCCATCATCTTCTCCGATATCCTCGTGCTGCCCGAAGCTATGGGCTTACCCTATATTATGGAAGAAAACCGAGGCCCCGTTTTTCCAGAAATAATCTCCTCCTCACGCGACCTAAAAAAACTCCATCTCCCCAAAACTAATTCCAACCTTCAGGATACACTGGAAGCCATTCGCATCACTCAGGAAAAACTCCATAATCGCGTACCCCTAATCGGCTTTGCAGGCGCCCCATGGACCATTTTCGCCTATATGACGGAAGGCAAAGGCTCCAAAACTTTCAGCAAAGCAAAAGCCCATCTTTATCAAGACAAAAAATTTGCACATGAGTTACTTGACCGAATCACAGAGGCAACCATCCTCTATCTTCAACAACAAATAGAGGCCGGCGTTGAAATTATTCAACTATTTGACTCTTGGGCAGGACTCCTTTCCAGAGAAGCCTGGCTCGAATTCTCCTTGCCTTATATTCAAAAAATCTGCACCCATATTCAGACCGTGCCCAAAATAATCTTCGCCAAAGGAGCCTTCTTTGCCCTAAAAGAATTAGGTCAGTGTGATGCTCAGGTAATTGGACTGGATTGGAACATGAACCCCTTAGAAGCAAGAAACCAGATTCCCGGCAAAGCATTGCAGGGCAATCTGGATCCTTGTGTACTCTATGGAAGTCTGGAAGAAATCAAGACCCAAACACTCAATATGCTCTCTCAATTTGAACCTGGAAAACATATTGCCAATTTAGGTCATGGCATTTACCCGGATATAAGCCCAGAACACGCAAAAGTTTTTATTGATACAGTAAAAAACTTTCGCTATTCCTAGAGGATAATTTATTCGTAAGGCAGATCCGGCACTTCCTCCCCTAATGCAAATACAATCTTGGGGATTTTTCTTTTAACCGGCTCTAAAGTGCTCAGGTAGCGGTAAACTGCCCGCATCTCGACCTCATCCATTCTGCCAAACCATCCCCATGGCATTGCAGAACCAGCATGCACCCGGCCAGCTTTAAATCGGGCTACAAAAACTTCTTCAGACCAAGAGGCCATAATTCCTGTTTCTGGATCTGGGGTCAAATTGGGCGTAACAAAAGCATATCCTTTGGAAAACTCATCTGGAGGCATCGTAAAACCACCTGCAAACTTTGGACCCGTGAACTCCCCTGTATTCAGATCTCTTTCTGTATGGCAACCCGCACAATTCCCAACATTATTGGCTATGTAAGATCCATACTCAACAGTAGTATCCATCGTTACATTTTTAGGAGGCTCGGAGCTAGGATAAACAGGCTTCAATAGGCCAAATGCAGCAATAACCTTACCCATAAAACTCAATTCTGTCGGCTTAATTTCATTCCTTACTGCAGGTTGAGCGCGTAAATAAGATATAATGGAAGCTAAATCATAATCACTCATCATCTGAAAAGGCATAAATGGAAATACCATCCGATTTTTGTGATTTACTGAATATCTCAGCGTACGGGCAAGTTCGGCATCTGTTCTAGATCCAATTCCGGTCTCTATATCCGGTGTTAAATTCGGCGCCCGGAAAACTCCAGGAGGAATGTCTAATTCCCAGCCCCCTACCAATTGAACAGGCTCCCCTTTTTCCGCCGCTGCCATTTTATCCATTGGAATATGACAAGTAGTACAATGACCAGCACCAATCACTAAATACCCGCCTCGGGCAATCATCGCCGTATCTGAACTAGCATGAATGTCTGGATAGGGCGCATCATACTCTTTATCCCAGGTCAGGCTGACAAATCCATAAAGACCTATGACCATTACAAAAATGAGTCCTACCAGAACCATTACAATTTTCTTCATAGCCTTTTTCGTTAATTAATATAGCTGATTGGTTACTCAAAATAATAAGTAAATATATGATTATTTTTATATATAAAAAATATCTTTTTCTTTTCAGATTGAGAATTTGTAATTTTCTCTACTAATTTTTATAATGAACGAGCAAAAAAGCACCTCTACTTACATTGATAGCAATCGAAAAAACATCCGAGCTTGGGCTTGGTATGATTGGGCGAATTCCGTCTATTCCCTGACCATCACTTCCGCCATTTTCCCTGTTTATTATACCGCAGTCACAACTACAGATTCAGGTTCAATGGTCGATTTCTTCGGGTTTACACTAGAAAATACGGTATTGTATTCCTGGATTTTATCCCTGTCCTTTTTAATCAGTGCCGCACTTACCCCCATTTTATCAGGAATTGCAGATTATGGTGGGCGCAAAAAATGGTTTATGCAAGCTTTCTGTTATCTTGGAGGGTTTTCTTCTATCGCATTGGCTGGATTCACAGGACCAGAAAATCTGGAATTAGGAATGACAGCTTTTCTCCTTGCCAGCCTGGGCTTTACCGGAAGTCTGGTCTTTTACAATGCCTTTCTACCAGAAATTTGTGCCCCTTCGGAATATGATACAGTTAGTGCAAGAGGATATGCGATGGGCTATCTGGGAAGCATGATTCTTCTCATCCTTAATTTACTTATGATTCAAAAACCGGATTGGTTTGGACTCAATCCTGGAACTTGGCCGGCACGAATCTCCTGCATTACAGTTGGCTTCTGGTGGATCGGCTTCGCCCAAATCACCTTTCGAGGTCTTCCGAAAGAACCCCAAAACAGAGGTTTTGTTCCGGGTATTCTTACCAAAGGTTTTCAGGAACTCCGGCATACCTGGGCCTCCCTCAAAAACTTGCCCCAACTCAAAATCTTCCTTTCCGGATTTTTCTTTTATAGCATGGGAATTCAAACCGTCATGTATATGGCCACGCTGTTTGGTTCCAAAGAATTAAAACTAGAAACCTCCGATCTAATCCTAACTGTTCTACTCATTCAATTAGTTGGAATTGGAGGCGCTTATCTTTTTGCCTGGCTGGCCAAAATGTTGGGTAATCCTCAGGCTATAGTAATTGCCCTCTTCATCTGGATGTTCATTTGTTTTGCGGCTTGGTTCACCTACACTCGGGAAGAATTTTTCGCCATTGCCATTGGAGTAGGCTTAGTAATGGGGGGCACTCAAAGTCTTTCCCGCTCCACCTTTGCCCGAAATCTCCCTGCAACGATCGATCATGCATCCTATTTCAGTCTGCTGGATGTTACCGAGAAATTGGCCATCGTGCTGGGCACAGCCTCTTATGGATTTTTCGAAGTTATTACCGGAAATATGAGGAACTCCATCGTACTACTCATGTTTTTTTTCCTAATAGGAGCTGCCGCCATGATTGGGATGATTAGAGAACAGAAAAGACTTAAATCGAGGTAGAGGTACCCTTTTTACTCTAGCTTGCACCAAGCTAAATTCTCTAATAGTTGATAATCAAAGGAATAGGATAATTATGCCTGCCTTGTCTATTTTCTGATTAATTTTGCCAATCCTTAGCCCAAACTAGGACTAAGAAAAATATTAAAACCTCTCTGACCTATGTCCAAAACTGCACAAACTGATCAAGTGAGCGTTAAAAAGGCTACTCCGGCTGATGTAAGCGTCCTATTCGAACTGGCACTTGCTTCTTGGGAGCCCACTTACAAAAAAATACTGTCCAAAGACCAGATTCAATTTATGTTTCAAGAGCTCTTCTCTGAAGATGCCCTCCAAAAACAAATGATCACCCAACAACATATTTTTTACATTCAATACCAGGATGATATTCCAACCGGATTTGCCTCCTATAGTTTGAAAGAACCCATAGAAAAAATCTATAAACTCCATCGCCTTTATCTCAAGCCTGATTCTCAGAAAAAAGGTCTGGGCAAACATCTATTATACTACATTGAAAAAATCATTGCTTTAGATGGTGGCACCATTATGGAACTTAATGTTAACCGTAAAAATGGTGCAAAAGATTTTTATCAAAAACAAGGATACCGCGTACATCAGACCGTAGATATTCCATTTAAGCAGTATTGGCTCAATGATTATATCATGCGGAAAAAACTCAATAAAGAAAATTACCTTTAATGAGATTGCCCCTGAAGAAAACCTGGCGTATTCCAGTTGCTTTATTTCTCTTCCTACTATTACTTGTTCTTCTAAAAAATCCAATTCTAAAAGGCATAGGCGCTTATTTATCCTCTACGGATGAATTAAAACCCTGTCAGGCTATTTTCGTACTTGGGGGAGGAGCCAATGCTCGTGGTTCCAAAGCTGCAGAGATCTGGAAAAAAGGAATGGCGCCCACTGTATACTGCCTCGGAAAGCCCAATATCAAAGAATGGCAAATGATGGGCTTCACCCCAACAGAACCCAATCTAACCCGACCTTATGTAGTACAAGGAGGAGTACCTGATTCTTTAGTTCAAAACATCACCCAAGGAACCTCCACTCATGAAGAACGAGAACTCATTCTTTCTATGGCGAGAAGATATCAGTACCAATGCGTTATTGTGGTCACCTCAGAATTACATACCCGCAGAGTACGACAACATTTTCAGGAAAGATTTGATCGAGCTGGAGTAGAACTCATACTCGTCGGTGCAAAAGATACCGGATACTCAGCCCAGGATTGGTGGAGCAGAGAAGATGGACTCATCTTTGTTAATAATGAATATATTAAATTGATTTATTATAAATTAAGGCATTAAGGTTCACCGCAGAGGAGCTGAGTAAAAGGAGTGGCGCAGATTTCAATATTATTTTCTTAACGCAAATACCCCAATTTTAAGCAAAGGAATTGAAGATTTACCCTACGATCCTCTGCGTAAACTCATTTACTCTGCGGTGAGTAAAAGGTGCACCGCAGAGGAGCTGAGTAAAAGGAGTGGCGCGGATTGTATATTCAAAGTTTTTTCTCTGTGATCCTCTGCGTAAACTCCCTTACTCTGCGGTGAACTCCCGCGGAGCAAGCCCTCCACTCTCTATCATCCGCACAAAGGTTCCACTTAAAGGCACAGCAGTAAGGATGTTCAGTTGATGATATCGATAAATCCCTCTGGAATCAAATCTCACAACCCAATCAACTTGTTCGGAATACAGCCAGTTTTCTCGATTGGTTTTTACCCGGACGAGTTCTACTACTCCAGTTTGTTTATTCAACACTATTATTTGCTCTGCCACACGGGTTTTATCTTCATACTCAGGCTTTCTTTTTCCAATGATAGAATCTCCTGAAAAGCGAATATCAAACCAGTCTGACAACTCTGGATTCAAGAGGGTTTGACGCATCCAAGGCTTAAAGGTTTCGGATAGCCGAGTGTATAAGACTTCTACAGAATCTGCTGCAACAAATTCTTGTTGGCTTGTCTGCATACTTCCCTTTTCCCAAACAGATAAAGTCCTTTTAAATAATTGAGGTCTTGAACTCGACACCCGTAATTGTGCATCCAGCTGCATACGCATCTTGGATTCCAAAGGCATTTGAGCATGGAGCAGATTAATTCCACCTAAATAAAAGAGAACAACAATTATTCTGAACATAGTATAGAGCCACTCATTGTAGCTGGAATAGGAATACCCATGAGATGAAGCAAAGTGGGAGCAATATCGCCCAGTTTTCCATCCTTCATCATATGATATTTCCCGGAGGGTTCAATTAATATACAAGGCACTTTAGCTGTAGAATGGGCAGTATTGGGCGACCCATCGTCATTCTTCATTTTATCCGCATTTCCGTGATCAGCCAATATAATCAGTGCGTAATTTTTTTCCTGAGCTTTCTTCACTACCTGACTCACACAGGAATCTACTTTCGCGCAGGCAATCATAGCAGCCTCAAAAACACCCGTATGGCCCACCATGTCCGGGTTCGCGAAATTGACACAAATGAAATCATAGTTTTCTGTGTCCAATGCCCCGAGTACTTTTTCACAAACTTCATCCGCACTCATCTCTGGCTTCAAATCATAAGTGGCAACCCGAGGACTGGGACATAAAATTCTAGCCTCTCCAGGAAATGGTTCTTCCCTACCCCCATTAAAGAAAAAAGTAACATGGGGATATTTCTCCGTCTCTGCTATTCGAAGTTGTGTCCTTCCCGCGGTGCTAATTACCTCTCCCAAGGTATCATTTAGATTATCCTTTTCAAACAAAACCTGCACCCCCTGATATTTCTCATCATAACGGGTCATGCAGACAAAATGCAAATCGGGAACAGTAATTAGATTATACTCTCGGTTATCATGTTGGGTCAAAACTTCAGTTAATTGCCTTGCGCGGTCTGAGCGGAAATTCATGTACAAAACAGCATCCCCGGGACGGATTGATGCGGCAGGACGGTCGCCTTTGGCAATATAAAAAGGCTTAATGAATTCATCGGTTACCCCTGCGGAATAAGAGGCCTGTATTCCGGATGCCGCGTCAGGAAAGGATTGTCCCACTCCGTACACCATCAAATCATATGCATTTCGAATTCTTCCCCAGCGCTTATCCCTGTCCATTGCATAATATCTGCCAATAACAGAGGCTATTTCCCCTACTCCACTTTCCAAAATAGCAGCTTCCAGTGTTTGAATATACTCCAGGCCTGATTCGGGGTCCGTATCCCGTCCGTCTGTAAAGCAATGAATATATACGGAAGGTACTTTCTTTAATAAAGGTAAGATTCCCGTCAAATGAGCCAAAGAGCTATGCACCCCTCCATCGGAAATTAATCCTAGGATATGCAATGGTTTTTGATGGTCCACGCAATAGTGAATCAGTTCCTGCCAAACTGGGTTTTGCTCAATCTCTTTTTCTTCTATCGAATTGGTGATTTTCTCTAGGTCCTGAAAAACAGTTCTTCCGGCTCCTAGGTTCATGTGTCCGACTTCTGAATTTCCCATTTGACCATGAGGAAGGCCAACGGCTCGTCCGGAGGCTTCGAGTCTACTATTGGGAAATGTCTTCCGTGCGAAATCATAAAAAGGCGTCTCTGCCTGATCTATGGCACTGACGGCGGGATTTTCTGCAATTCCCCATCCATCCATGATAATTAAAATCGTCTTCCTTGCCTCCATTCGGTAAAATTAAGATTTAAAACCCAGCTTGGTGCAAGCGAAGTTTAGTGTAAACTCAGCTTGGTGCAAGCGAAAAAACAGCCTTCCCCCTTTTTTGGCATACAATTTGGCATCTGCCTACTAATCATGAGAAAAGTTTTCGGAAATATCCTACTCCTACTGTTCTGTGTTCTGTCTTTCAGATCGATTCAGGCGCAATCCCCCCAGGATATTATGAAAAGTATTGAAGCCGCCATCAAAAATAAAGATGCCGTTCAACTTTCTCAGTTCTTTAACAAAGAGCTGGAAATCACTTTATTAGATTATGAAAAGGTCTGCTCCAAAAGCCAAGCCCAATTAGTAGTCAAAGATTTCTTCTCTAAAAACCCCTTGTCCAAATTCAATCTCATTCATGTAGGAGGCTCAGGGGATGCCTGGTACGGAATGGGACTCTATGAAAGTGTGAATAGTCAGTTTGATACCAATGTGTTCATTAAAAAATACGGAACCGTCTATTTAATAGACAGAATCCGTTTCGAAAATAAAGAATAAATTTTGTGTGATTTTTTTGTTGTGTGTATTTGAAAAAGCGGTTCCTGAAAAGGAATCGCTTTTTTTTAAGTAAAATTGTACCAGTATGAAAAATTTTCTTTCCGATCCCCAAACCTTAAACATCATCCGGGCTGCTCTTCAGGAAGATATAGGCTCTGGAGATCATACCAGCCTGGCAACTATTCCTTCGGATGCTATTGGCACCATGAAATGCCTGATGAAAGAAACCGGAGTCATCGCAGGAATCCATTTCGCCGAAAAAGTATTTCTCGAACTTGACCCTAATGCCAAATTCGAAGCCTTGACGCAAGAAGGACAACTCCTACCCCAAGGGACAATTGTATTTCGAGTCAGAGGGAAAGTGCAGGCATTACTCTCAGCAGAAAGATTGGCCCTAAACGCCATGCAAAGAATGTCTGGCATTGCCACCCTAACCCGACAGGCAGTTCAAGCCATCGAAGGAACCCAATGCACCCTGCTCGATACCCGTAAAACAACCCCTCTCGTCCGGCATCTCGAGAAATGGGCCGTTACTATCGGTGGCGGCTCCAACCATAGGTTTGGTTTGTACGACATGATTCTCATCAAAGACAATCATATCGACTTCGCCGGGGGAATCATTCCCGCAATACAAGCCGTGCAAGAATACATTCACAAAAAAGGATTGGAGATAGAAATCGAGATCGAAGCCCGAAATATTGAGGATGTACTGGAAATCTTGGCATTCGGAAAGGTTCAGCGTATCCTGCTCGATAACATGAACCCCGATATGATGCGGGAATGCGTCAACCTGATCGGAGACAGATTCCAAACTGAAGCCTCCGGAAATATCACCCTTGCCAATATCCGTGAAAAAGCTGAAACAGGCGTGAACTTTATTTCCTTAGGGGCATTGACCCATTCTTTCAAAAGTTTGGATATAAGCTTGAAGTACGAATCGCTCACCGCAGAGGAGCGGAGAACTCACCGCAGAGGAGCGGAGTAAAAGGAGTTACGCGGAGGATTGAATTGCGGAACTCAGCGGTGCGCTCACCTCAGAGGAACGGAGGTAAAGGAGTTGCGCTGAGGGTTAAACTGCGGAACTCTGTGCTTAACTCCCTTACTCAGCGGTGCACTCACCGCAGAGGAGCAGAGGTAAAAGGAGTTACGCGGAGGATTGGATTGCTCATTTTTTCTAAAAAAAACATTCAAAACTGCGGAACTCTGCGTTTAACTCTCTTACTCAGCGGTGAATTCACCGCAGAGGAGCAGAGTTAAAAGGAGTTGCGCGGAGGATTAAACTGCGGAACTCTGCGCTTAACACCCTTACTCAGCGGTGCGCTCACCGCAGAGGAGCAGAGTTAAAAGGAGTTGCGCTGAGGATTAGATTGCTCATTTTTTTATAAAACATTCAAAACTGCGTAACTCTGCGTTTAACTCCCTTACTCAGCGGTGAATTCACCGCAGAGGAGCAGAGTTAAAAGGAGCTGCGCGGAGGATTAAACTGCGGAACTCTGCGCTTAACTCCCTTACTCAGCGGTGAATTAAACAGACTCACTATCTTTGCTCCCCAAACAGATCATGCCGTTCCTTTCCCCAATTCTTTCTCTACTCCTTCTCACTTCCTGGCTGTGTGCTCAAAACACTGCCTTGAAAGGAAGCGTACGGAACGCTGAGGGTCCCCTAGAGTTCGCACAAATTACCCTAAACAATTTCCCAAAAGGAGCCCGGAGTGATTCGCTCGGATACTTCCAAATCTCCGAAATTCCCCCCGGAAAATATACCCTCCGAATCTCTTTTCCCGGATACCAATCCCAGGAAAAAATCCTCGCCCTCCAAGCCTCTGATACCCTCCAACTTGATATTCTGCTCCAACCCTTGCAACTCGAAGAGGTCGTCATCTCCGGTACGATGAAAGAAGTTAGCCGCTCCAATAGTCCCGTACCTATCGAAGTTTATACGGCACAATTCTTCCGGGCTAACCCCAACCCAACCCTATTCGAATCTTTACAAAATATCAATGGCGTCCGTCCTCAACTCAACTGCAATATCTGCAATACAGGAGATATCCATCTCAATGGCTTGGAAGGTCCCTATACCATGGTACTTATTGATGGAATGCCCATCGTCAGTGGGCTTTCGACGGTTTATGGATTAAATGGAATTCCTCAATCTCTCATTGAACGCATTGAAATTATTAAAGGTCCTGCCTCTACCCTATATGGCTCAGAAGCTGTCGGGGGATTAATCAACATCATCACCCGAAAACCGGAAACAGCCCCCTCCCTCTCTGCGGATGTATTCCTCACTTCCTGGGCAGAACTCAATGCCGATATTGGATTTCAATTTAAACCCAGCAAAAGAATTCAATCCCTCACTGGCCTCAATACATTTGTCTATCAAAATCCCCTAGACAACAATCAAGATAGATTTACCGATATCGCTTTATCCAATAGAGTTTCGCTTTTCAACAAGAATGTATGGGATCGAAAATCCGGAAAAGAAGCCATGTTGGGTGGCCGCCTGATTTACGAAGACCGCTGGGGAGGACAAATGAATTTCTCCAAAGAATTTCGGGGAGGAGACTCCATTTACGGAGAGAGCATTTACACCCGAAGATGGGAGTTGTTTGGCACATATGCTCTACCCACACAAGAAGACATCAAAATCGTGCTCAGCCTCAATGGGCATCATCAAAATAGTATGTATGGCACTACCCTATTCCTTGCCCAACAGCAGATAGGATTTGCCCAACTCACCTGGCATAAAACCCTCGGCAGACATGCGCTCCTGCATGGATTCACTTATCGATACACAGGGTATGATGACAATACCCCGGCCACTGAATTAGCCAACGGAACTGCCCTTCCTTTTAACCAACCCTCCCGAATGCATTTACCCGGACTATTCATTCAGGATGAATGGCAGCTCGATGATCAACAGATTTTACTTGCCGGAATGCGCTATGATTATAATAGCTTACATGGCAACATTCTTTCGCCTCGGGTGAATTACAAACTCAGTTCCCGCAACCGCAAATCCATCCTGCGTTTAAGTATGGGCAATGGGTATAGAATAGCCAATGTTTTTACCGAAGACCATGCAGCCTTAACCGGTGCACGCACAGTTGTATTTCAAGAAACTCTGAAACCGGAAACCTCCTGGAATTTTCAGGTCAATGGAGTACGAAAATGGAACACCCCCCGGAACCGATATTTTAATTTAGATCTCAGTCTTTTTTACACTTGGTTTGGCAATCGCATTCTGCCCGATTACGAAACCAACCCCAATCAAATAATTTACCGGAACCTCAGCGGGCATGCCATTTCCCGGGGTATGAACCTAAGTACCGAAGCGGTATTTCCCAGTGGCTTAAAAATTCTTTTAGGCAGCACCCTTCAGGACATCCGACTCATAGAATCTGGCATCAGTCGCAGGCCTTTATTGACGGAACAAATTTCGGGTGTTTGGAGCATAGGCTATACCTTTCCCAAAAATGGCTTTAGCCTCGATTACACAGGCAACCTCTATGGTCCCATGCTCTTACCCCTACTGGGTCCCTTAGACAGCCGAGCCCCTCGTTCCACAGTATGGAGTATCCAAAACATTCAGCTCACCTGGAAGCAGAAAAAAGGCTGGGAATTCTATGGTGGCATCAAAAACATTCTCAATTTCAGACCCCCAGCCAACAGCATCGCCCGAGCCCATGACCCCTTCGACAAGCAAGTAAAGTTTGACGAACAAGGCCAAGTCATTCCCACTGCCGAAAACCCCAATGCCCTGAGTTTTGATCCTACCTATGTATTTGCTCCGAATCAAGGAATGAGAGGGTTTATTGGGGTAAGGTGGAGGAGGTGAAGATTCATTAATTCATTAATTCATGAAATAATTAAAATACGGGTGCAATAGCTTAACTTTTATCGTAACCCTAATTTCTAAAAATCAATAAACAATCCCTCCGGAAGGTTCCCGTAATTTAATCATCCCTATAGTGCAAGAAAAACTCTCACATTATCTAAAAGCATTTAAAAGACTTAAATTAGATAGGTCTCATGGGGTTGCACCGCATAAACCCATTTTATTATTGTCGGTATTGCAAACTTATCAGAATGGATTAAATACCATCCCAAGAATTTATATTACCCCTGAATTAGTTGCTTTGTTCAAAACCAATTGGAGTTTGCTGGTTACTACGAATCATCATTGCAGAATATCCTATCCATTTTATCATTTAAAGTCGGATAAATTCTGGAAACTTATACCCAGGCTGGGTTTTCATTCTATTGATAATCTTGGTTCGATGGTAAAAAGTTTTATTAAACTGAATACTGCGATTGAATATGCCCTCATCGAGGAGGATTTGTTTGTATTGATGAAAGATAAATTGAGCAATGAAATCATGCAGCATTTTTTATTGGATGAATATTTTCCAAACACCAAAAGTAATTTCAGTCAATCATCAGGCATCCAACAAAACCTATTCGATGAAATAGAGGATAAAATTCTCCATGAGCCAGCAGAAGAGTATCAGCATGAAATAAAGAAATTGATGCAGCAGGATAATGAGGAGGAAATATATTTAAGAGGCAGTTTATTTAAAAGAGAAATACCTAAAATCTACCAGAATACTTGTTGCATTTCAGGGATGCGTATAGATGCCCTGGCTTCAGTGTCCATGGTGGATGCATGCCATATTATTCCATTCAGTGAGAGTTATGACGATACCATCACCAATGGAATTGCCTTATGTCCAAATCTGCACAGGGCATTTGACCGGGGATTGATTGCAATTAATGAACAATATAAAGTAGTTATTTCTCCTACATTCAGAGAAGAAGCCACGAGTTATAGTATTAAGGGATTCGAGGGTAAAGGAATCAAGTTACCCAGTGCAAGGCAATATTTCCCAAAAATTGAAAATCTTCAGTGGCATTTTGAGAAGGTGTTCAAGAAATAAAACAACAAGGTGCTTTGACAAATTGCACAACCCAGTGTAAACTATTCTCTATTCCATTTTTTGACTATCCTACCCAGCCTACCTTCAACTCAATACGAGTTCGCCCAAGTGAAGGCAATTCTGGCTGAAAGGCGTTTTTACTAATGGGGAGGAAACCTATGGCAAGATATCAACCCTGAGTACTGGAGAAAATTGAGACCAACAGAACAATCCATTTCTGCAATAAGACAATTAGAAAGATGCCCACACTAATTGTCATCCTAGAGTGTAAATTGTCTTGAATTTAGTAGGCTCAGGGCAGGATCATCTGAGGGTAAATTTGGAAAGGCAGTATCTGCTCTAGATTCACTCGTATGTTTGAATTTATACAATAGTAATACTTCCACGAATTGGGCTTAAACCAACCAATCCCTACGCCAATTCCTAAGATTAGAAGATTCTTACACACCCAAAAATATTAGAGAAAATCAAATGGTTCATTCCAGTTACTGGTCCATTCCAGCAACAGGCTTCAATCCCTCTCAATCAGAAAATTTAACAGGTAAATATAGTGACACCCTGAATTAAGACATCAATTTTACACAGCAAATGCCTACAAATGAGGCCAGTAGAATATAATTGACAGACATCGTTAATACCAGTACAGTCAGGTGGTACGACAGAGTTAATAAAAAAAATTATAACTTTAAACAGGCATTCATGAGTTTGGATTATGGAGTATTCAAAAGAATAACTGTCGATAGAATTAATCTCCATAAGACAAGGTTCGATTGTGGGATTGAATACTTCTAAATAAGGAATGAAAAAACATCCCGAAAATGAATGCCAACGCTAAATAAATCAAATGGAGACCAGAGACCATGCAAAAAAACGGGGCGAAACCGAAAAGCCAAAAGAGTAGGAGAATAAAAAAAGAATATGAAAAAAATAACCTTGTTACTCATTCTTTTCAGTTTGACAACCATTTCTGCCTATGCTCAAGACTTTGTTCCAGGCTATTATATCATTAATTCTACAGCTCAATACTCGGTTGCATTGCCCAGTGGACTTGATTATTTTGCAGATGAAAATGGCTGTATGCACCCATACGAAGAATTAAAAATGAAAGCAGGAGAGGTATTGATTGCTTTTGAGTTATCAAAGGGCAAATATTATTGTTTTGATCCGAATGGTCGAATGGTCGTATTTCAAGGACAAAATTGTTTAACAAAAGCTCCAATGCTAGAAGGAGCAGGTGTTGGCCATATGGATGAAACCATAGCTTTGATAGACGGTAGCAGTCTTGATGAAGGGGCATACTATTGGATTATCAGTCAGAACATTGCGAATTCCACAATTAAAATACAAGTTGCTGATGGTAAAACATATGATATACCTCAAGGCAAGATTACTTTATATGGGGCCTTCATGAAAAATATCATGAAAACACAAACCTATGTGAATGTCGAAGATTGAGATACAAAATATGGACATACGCAATTTGGTGTGCGTAAATTGACAATTAACTTAGGTTAACACCCAACGAAACCAACCGGTCGCTGAGTGGGCGCCAGGATTCTATTCATCATTTCATTTTATTTGGGAGGCGCCTAATCGAAGTGCCGGTGGTGGGAATGAAAGAATTCCATTGTATTTCTCGTTCGAAGAACTGAGGAGCCCGGCGTACTTCGACAGGCTCAGCACAGGCTTCGATACGGCGGCAGCAAAGTTTTAGATTTAATTAATGACGCCTACTCAGCGACCTGAATTTCTTTAAATAATTTATTTTTTCGTTAAAAAAAACAATTCGTTCATCAGAACGAAACCAACCGGTCGCT
>JBEIHC010000037.1:0-24080 GCA_040381555.1 Bacteroidia bacterium | reverse complement strand
TTTCAAAATTCATCCGGCTTTCAGACATTGCAATCCATCGAGTCGGATAATATTCCGGGTGGGACATTAATTGAATTTAAATACGAGCCCAATCGAAAGGTCATCGTCAAGCATGCCGGTAATCATACTTACGAAGTATTGTTGTCGGAAAATTCTAAGCTCAGGGCCGGAGATGTTTTCCACACCGGTCAATTTGTTGAAGGGTATCCCTTAATTTTACGAGATATCCTCCGCGACGCTTCTTCTCAGGGACAATTTATAGCCGGGAAATCCGGAGGGATTCATCATTTGAGGATCCTGCACCATGAGCCTGAACGAAAAGGCTGAGAACTCTGATTTTTTTTCGACCGAATTTCCGGAGGAATCGGAAGGAGATGAATTGATTCCGGGCGGGAATGGGGTATTTGAATTATACAAATGCCTGCATCACCGAAAATGGGTCATCCGTAAACAGATAAAACCGGACAAGGCTCTTCATCCTGCATGGCGGGAATCTCTTATTCGGGAGTTTGAAACCGGTTACCAAATGGTTCACCCGAATCTGCTCCAATATTATCATTTAGAGACTCAACCGGAAAACAGGTTGTATGTATTGCGGGAATGGGTAGATGGAGAAACTTTGGGGGAATGGACGCGCCGTCCTCACAGTCAAGCCGTAAAATTCAAGGTGTTGCGTCAACTACTGGAGGCCCTTGCGTATTTACACCGACATCAATTGTATCACCGGGATTTAAGTCCTTCGAATGTAATGATTACGCATCGAAGCAATCAGGTGAAGATTATGGATTTTGGTTTCTCCGCAGGGGAAAGTGATTTAATTCTGGCAGCAGGCACCCCTGCATGGTCTGCACCGGAACAGTTACAGGGTGCTTTGCCCGGCCCCCAGGGAGATTTGTATAGTATTGGAAAATTGGCAGGCTTAATTTTCCCAAAGGGAGAACAACCCAAACAAGTAGCCCTCTTGATTCAGGCTTGTCTTGAGCCGGATCCTATGAGCAGGCCCCCCTCTGCTGAACTCGCCCTGGAGTTGCTCAATGCCAGGACACCAAACATTGGCAAGAGGTGGCTTACAGGAGGATTGGCTTTAGGATTGGCATTGCTGGTATTCTGGGGAATAAAGGGAATCCGACAAGACAAACCAATTGAGGATACCCCGAAGCCCATTCTCCACAAGCAAGATGGGATTGGAAATTCTGAAAACAGGCAGGATTCAACCCCTCGCCTTGTTGGGGCAATACCGCCAGCTTCCTCTAAAATCGAAGCCTCCGGATTAGCACTTGGCGTGAAGGACGAGGATTTACAGAAAGTGGCCCGGGGTTTAGGGCAGGACTTAATCCTGTGTTATGACAGCTGTGTGTCAGGTTTGCCGGAGACGCGTCCGGGCAGATATCGGTCAGGCTGTTTAAGTTGCTTTTATGCGTGTGAGCAATCCATACTTGAAGTCCTGACGGGGATGCAAAAAAGAAAGGTGTATAAGGATGGGGAGCTGGTTCTAATCAGTCGCTATTATGGGGAAACTTGAGGTCAGATATCCGATTCTATTCGTGGAGCCTTACTCACCTCCAGGACAAAGCGGAAATAAATACCCCGCCCCGGAAAGACAAATACGAATGAATCCAAATGAATCTGCACGCCCCTTGTGAAAAGAGCGTGCAGATTGCAGTATGAGGAAACTTACAGAACCCTAAGCACAAGCCCTTTAAGGTACTCGCCTTCCGGATGATAAATACTTACCGGATGATCTTCGGGTTGCGCCAGTCGATGCAATACTTGTACTTCTCTACCTGCATCTGTTGCTGCACCGAAAATTATTTTGCGGAATAAATCTGCCGAAATATGCTGGGAACAGGAAAAGGTAAATAAAATTCCTCCTGGCCTTATTTTGCGAATGGCTTTTAAGTTGATTTCTTTATAACCTCTTGTCGCTTTATCTACGGTGGAAATATGTTTGGTAAACGCGGGAGGGTCTAAAATAATTAAATCAAATTCATTCTCCGGCATATCTTTTAGAAACTGAAAACAATCTTCCGTTAAGGCTTCATGTCTGGGATCTTTGGGGAAGTTTAATCCCACGATTTGATTGCATAATTCTGTTGCCTTACCAGAAATATCTACGGATAATACTTGCTTGGCACCACCTGCTAAGGCATATACACTAAAGGCTCCGGAATAGGAGAATGTATTGAGTACAATTTTATCTTGGGCGTACGATTGTAATAACTTACGGTTTTCTCTCTGGTCTAGGAAAAAGCCGGTTTTTTGTCCGGATTGCACTTCAGCTAAAAAATGAAATCCATGTTCCGAGAATTGAATCAAGGAGGTTTCGTCCCCTGCCATCCAATCAATTTCAGGATTTCCCTGTTCTCCTTCCCCTCTGCGAAGCAAAGAGGTTACACCTGGAATCTGGAGTAAATTTTCCTTTAATAAATTGGCAAGGCGCATCATGCCTGCAGTCCGCAATTGTAGCACTAATACAGACTCAAAGCGATCTACGATTAACCCGGGTAGGAAATCTCCTTCAGCATGTATCAGTCGATATCCGGTGGTTTGATTGGGCACGCAGGATTCTCTCCATCGTATGGCTGTTCTCAGTCGTTCTTGTATTACGACAGATTCTTGTACCTCAGGATCATCGCCCCAGCAAATCAGGCGACAAGTAATTTGAGACTTTGGGGCGATATGTCCATGTGCCAAGAGTTTGCCTTCAGAGCTGATGACTCTTACCCAATCTCCATCCTCACATTTGGGCATGCGCGCTACTCCTCCGGAAAATATCCAAGGATGTCTATTTAATACAGAGCGTTCGCGACCCGGTCGCAGAATCAGCTCAGGAATTTTTTTATTCATTTACGGGAGGCAAGTAGGTTCACCAAACTGCCATTTTCCATGATGGGAATAACAGGATGGGTATCCTTTCTTAAACAGTATTTTACATCTTCCTGCAGATTCAGATGCATCAGCCTCTGGAAATGGGAAGAATTGCGTAAAAAATATCTTTTGCGAAAATTGGCAGCTTTAAAGAGGGTTTCTGCCACCAGTGCCGAGTCTTCATGTAAATCACATTTGCTCCGAAGCCGCTTCACCATAGCCCCAGCAAAAATGGTATCCTCTAGATTGATGCGGTTTTTCCAACCCGAGCAAACTAAGAGAATGTTTTCATCCTGCTTGCCCAGCCACTCTGCCAAAACCGAAATATTAGCAAATGAGCCTACCACTACCTTTTTGGCATGAGAGACAGCATGAATTGCCTGTGTGCCATTTGTGGTAGTCATGGCAATGGTTTTTCCTTTTAAGGCTGGATTTTTATAGGAGAATGGGCTATTGCCAAAATCAAACCCTTCGACCATTTCTCCATTTCTTTCTCCTGCTACGAGGTAGCCTTTTTCCCGGTAACTCATACATTCTTCAATGCTTTCTACGGGAATTATTCTCTCCACTCCCTGATCAAAAGCCACACACATGCTGGAGGTTGCTCGAAGCACATCAATAACTACGGCGATACTGTCCTCGACCTTGAAGAGTTCGACCATAGAAGGGGTAAGACAAACGCTTACTCGCTTGCGTCTTGGAGGATCAATATGAGAGAATCCGAGCAAAGTTTCTTTTATTAATACTTATCTTTTTAAAAAGGGCGGTTTTACGATGCGGGCTTTAATGGGTTTATCCCGTATGATGACCTCTATTTCTGTTCCTTCTGCTGCAAATGCGGCTTCCACATATCCCATCCCTATGCCTTTTTTCAAATTCGGGCTTTGGCTTCCTGAGGTAACTTTCCCAATGATTTTTCCACCAGAGCTTAGTACATAATCATGCCGAGGAATGCCTCGTTCAATCATTTCAAATCCTACAAGCTTACGAGTTAATCCGGCAGCTTTTTGATTTTGTAGAAACTCACTATCTATAAATGGACCTTTGGCTAATTTAGTAATCCATCCCAATCCTGCTTCCAAAGGAGAAGTAGTATCGTCGATATCATTACCATAGAGCATATAGCCCATTTCCAGTCGCAAGGTATCGCGCGCACCTAAACCTATGGGTTGAATTCCAAATTCTTTTCCCGCTTCCATGATGGCTTGCCAACAAGAAACAGCATGGGCATTCGGAACTAAAATCTCAAAACACTTCTCCCCGGTATAACCTGTTGTGGCAATTAGAATATTTTCAATTCCATTGAAGGTTCCTGTGGTGAAAGTATAGTAAGCTAAGGTCTCCACAGCGATATCCGTTAGTTTAGATACTGTCGAAGCGGCAAAAGGACCCGAAACGGAAAATAAAGAATAGTCATCGGAGACATTATGCAATTCGGCACCCAAATCATTTTGAGAAACGACCCAATCCCAATCTTTCTGAATATTTCCGGCATTGACAACAATCATGTAGTCATTATCTCCTTTCATATAGACAATGCAATCATCAACAATTCCACCTTTCCCATTGGGGAAGCAGGAGTATTGGGCCTTGCCTGGAGTTAACTTGGAAGCATCATTGGTGGTTACTTTTTGAATGAGGGCTAATGCATTGGGACCTTTTACAAGAAATTCTCCCATGTGAGACACATCGAAAAGTCCCACTTTTTCCCGAACACATAAATGTTCTTCTAAATCACTGCTATAACGAACGGGCATTTCCCAGCCTGCAAAGGGAATAATTTGGCCTTTTGCTTTCACATGCTCCTCGTAAAGAGCTGTTCTTCTGAGCGTTTGAGTATCGGGTGCGGACATATTGAATGTTAATTTGGGAGTAAAGTTAGTCAAATGCCGGGTTTTATGAAATTTGTTGCGGTAAACCTATTCTATCGGGGTGGCGAATCAGGTTTTTCTCCCTGTTTTTTTGCAATTCACCTCATTGCATGAATTGCAAGATTGGGGTGCAGAGAGGGGAGGGGTAGTTGCCTGTTCTCTCAATTAGGAAGGTTTATACCTCGCCTCTTCGAATATTTTCCGGTGATTGAAGTTTTTCATTAATTCTGGCCAGGAAACTTCTGGATGTTTTTCTCGATAGGTGCGAATAATTCTCCACCCTAAAAGCATAGCCAATCGATCGGCACTATCCCCGGAAAGATTAGGGGTATAAGGCTTGTCACTCAAATATTTCTCAAACTTCATAAAGTCTGATGAGAAAAGTAAGGGCACTAATTCTTTGTAAATATCGGCTTCATAGGCTTCCGCAAATGTCCACTGTGCGGAGGTATAACTTAAACGCACGGAATCTGGCACTTCAGGTAACATGGTTTCTAAAAATGCTTGCCAAATTCCATAGGTAAGTACATAATCTAATAGGATAGGGGATTGGCTTAAGTCTGGCTCCGGGTGCAGATATTCGGCAAAATGTCGCATGGCTGCCACTGGAATATACTCTGGCTTACACCTTCTGCGAATAAACTTGGGTAAATCGCCTGGATAAAAGGCAAAATTTTCTCCCAGAAAATAATCCAAACTCAAGCCTAAATATCTCTCTGAAAGATAACTTTGATCTCTTAAACCAGATTCAGGTTGATATCCTGTCACATATAGGTAAACCGCTGGAATAGGTTCTTTGGGGAAATGATAATGAAATCTCCTGAATGGGTCTTTAAGAACTTCTTGGAAATTATATTCTTTAGGAAATTTATTCAGCACTGAATCTGTCAATTGAGCTGAGCGGGAATCCTGACAAAAATATTGAATTAATTGGGGATAAAGGCTATCTGCTAGGGTTGTATCTGAGGCAAAGAGCCATTCCTGAAGAAAGGGCAAATGTATATTCAGGCTTTGACGAATTTTTTCTTCATTCAAATCCTGTTTTTGACGCATTAAGTCACGCAGCAGGACATCCATGCGGGTAATTTTGACCTCAATTTCCGGGGCATCAGAAGGAATTTCTTCCTTAGGCTTCTCTGACTCGCAAGCAAAGAGTAGAATAAAACTGATGAGTAGGACACTGAATTTCATTTTCATGACACAAAATTACAATACTTAGGATGCATTTAATTAGTCGAGCGGGTTCAATTTCTTTTGTCCAACTTTCCTTTTCCTTTATTAAGGATAAAATTTCAATCTATTGAAGGGGTACACAAAACTTAGGAATGATTTTCCGCCCTGAGCATTCAATTTCTTAACTTTGTTCCAAATCTTAAGTTTATGAAGACCTTAACGCCGAATATTGCCGCAGAAGAATTGTTTTTGCGTCACCAAGAGATTTTGCAGAATGCCATAAAGGCTATTCATGCAAGGGAGTTTTATGCTCAATATCCAGAGGCTCCTTCCGGAAAAATCTATGGAGAAGACGCCAACGACAAACAACAGGCTTTGTTTAATAATCAGCTCGGGAAAGAGTTTTGTGGTTTGCTCCAAGCCTCTGATTCTGTTATTACTTCGAGTGAAATTTCTCCTTATACTTTGGAAAGATTGAATATTGAGTATCCAGTTTCCCACAATCCGGAGGCTTATATTCAGAGGGCATCCCAGGCGATGGGAACTTGGAAAGAATTAAGTGTAGAAGCGCGTGCTGGAATTTTGATTGAAACATTGGAGCGTATTAAAGCTCGTTTTTTTGAAATTGCTTATTCTACCATGCATACCACTGGGCAGTCCTTTATGATGTCTTTTCAAGCTTCAGGTCCTCATTCAAATGATCGAGCTTTAGAAGCAATTGCATTGGGCTTTCAAGAACTTACCCGTTTCCCAAGAGAGGTTACTTGGGATAAGCCGATGGGGAAATTCAATGTCGTACTAAAGAAGTTTTATAAAACCGTTCCCAAAGGAATTTCACTCAGTATTGGTTGCTCCACTTTCCCTGTGTGGAATACAGTACCCGGAGTGTATGCGAGTTTAATGACGGGTAATCCAGTAATTATAAAGCCTCATCCTGGAGCGGTCTATCCAATTGCCATCGTGGTGGCCGAAATACAACAGGTTTTCAAAGAATATGGCTTGGATGTGCATACAGTACAACTCGCTGCAGATACTTTAGACAAACCCATTACCAAAGTTTTGTGTGAGCATTCTGAAGTGAAGATGATCGATTTTACAGGAGGAAATGCTTTTGGGGATTATGTGGAGTCTTTGCCCGGAAAGGTAAGTTTTACTGAAAAAGCAGGAGTGAATTCAGTTATTTTGGATAGCTTTTCAGATTTGAAAGGCGCCATGCAAAATCTGGCATTTTCCGTTTCGCTCTACAGTGGGCAAATGTGTACCTGTCCTCAGAATATTTATATTCCCAAAAATGGGGTTACCGTAAATGGTGAACAGGTGCCTTATCAGACCATTATTCAGGAATTGTGTGCGGCAATTGAAAGTTTAACAGGGCATGAGAAAGCAGGCCCTGGAACCCTGGGCGCAATTCAAAATCCTGCCACTGCAGAACGAATCCACCAGGCCATCGATACTGGAGCTCGAGTGCATCTTGCCTCTAAAGCTATTGTTAATCCTGAATTTCCTAACGCCCGTATTGCAACCCCGCTGGTGTTGGAAGTAGCCAAGGATAATAAAAATGTTTACGAAAGAGAATGGTTTGGCCCTATCGTATTAATTATTCCTACAGATTCCACTGAAGAAAGTATTGCTTTGGCAAAAGAACTTTCCTTAAGTCATGGGGCGATTACCTGCGCAGCTTATTGCACGCATCCAGATTTGGAAGAAAAAATCGCTCATGAAATGGCCGAATCTTTTACTACTGTTTCTTTCAATTTGACTGGTCCGATTTGGGTGAATCAGAGTGCCGGATTTAGTGATTTTCATGTTACCGGAGGAAACCCCGCCGGCAATGCTTCTTTCACCAATCCTGAGTTTGTGCTGAAGCGTTTTGTTCTGGTAGGAATGCGCTCTTGTTAGTTTATTTATTAAAGTAGTCCTATGAAATTTTTTGTTGATACTGCCAATTTAAACGAGATCCGTGAAGCCGCAGCAATGGGTATTCTGGATGGCGTAACTACCAATCCCAGCTTGATGGCAAGGGAAGGAGTGAAGGATGTGAATGCCCATTACAAAACTATTTGTGAGCTTGTAGGGCCTGGGGATGTCAGTGCGGAAGTCTTCGCTACGGACTATGACGGCATAATGAAAGAGGGAAGAGCATTGGCTCAGTTGCATTCTAATATAACGGTAAAAGTACCGATGATACCTGAAGGCATAAAAGCAATCCGCACTTTTACCGAGGAAGGTATTCGCACGAATTGTACGCTGATTTTTTCTTCCGCCCAGGCGTTAATAGCTGCCAAGGCTGGGGCAACTTATGTCAGCCCATTTTTAGGCAGATTAGATGATGTAGGCCATAATGGAATGGCTCTAATCGCGAGTATTCGTCAGATATTCAGTAATTACGGAATTGAAACTCAAATATTAGCGGCATCTATACGACACACGCTTCACTTAGTACAGTGTGCAGAAATGGGTGCAGATGTGGCCACGATGCCTTACAAGGTTATCGAAGGGTTGTTTAAACATCCACTCACGGATAAAGGCCTAGAGCAATTCTTAAAAGACGCCGCAAAAATCGGATGATTTTAGCGGGTGCTGCACCCAAGTCAACTTGGGTGCAGCACTCATTAAAATTAGGAAGGAGGATTGATTAAGGCCAATAACTTAGTCATGGATTTCTCCAATTCCGGACTCTCCATCATTCGATAGCCCACAAGGGTAAGGTTAGAGTCTAATTCTGCATAAAATGGCTTGCTTTGCAACCCTCCAATATAATCCATCAAATCTTCTTGAGAAGCCTTTAAAGACCAGTCCCCAAAATCTTGAGTGATTGTATTGAGTGCTTCTGAGTTAGATTCTAAATAGGATTCTAATTTTGCTGCCGATTTGGTATTGTCCTTTTCCTTGGCCACCTCTCGAAGCACAAAATTAAGCGCTTCCATCATTTTGTCTGCCCGCTCCCTCGGATTGAGTTTAGAATCTTTAGCCACTTCTTTTAAGTCAATACCACCTGAAATGGCAGAATCATCAGAAGAAGTACAGGAGAAAAACAAAGTCAAAGATAAAAATATAAGGAATGTCCAGTGAATAGGCAAAATTATAGGCGCGATTCTACTTGTAGATACCATTGTTTCCTGATTCGACTTTGAAGAATAAAAATTGCTGACAATAGATTTTTTCAAGCTCACAACAGAATTCTTACGGGATTTTCCAAATTAGACTTTAAGGTTTGGAGGAAAGCCGAGCCAATTGCCCCATCTACTACCCGATGATCACAAGACAGGGTTACTTTCATGATATTTCCCGGAACGATTTGACCGTTCTTTACAATAGGTTGCTGAGAAATGCCTCCTACAGCCAGGATACAAGCATCCGGAGGATTGATGATGGCAGTGAATTCATCGATGCCAAACATCCCTAGGTTTGAAATAGTGAAAGTATTTCCTTCCCAATCCTGAGGTTGTAATTGTTTGTTTTTAGCCTTTGCACCGAAGTCTTTTGCCTCAAGAGAAATTTGCGTGAGACTTTTGCTATCAGCAAAGCGAATAACAGGTACTAGAAGTCCTTCCTCTACTGCAACCGCCATTCCAATATGTATGTGGTGGTTGTAGCGGATTTTATCTCCCAGCCAAGAGGAATTCACTTTGGGATGTTTCCGTAAGGCTGCGGCAACAGCTTTTATTACTAGGTCATTGAAAGATATCTTGACTTCTGCAATTTCATTTAAACTTGCTCTGGCTTCTACCGCTTTATCCATGTTGATTTCCATGGTTAGGTAGAAATGTGGGGCAGTAAATTTGCTTTCGCCTAATCTGCGGGCGATGGTTTTCCGCATTTGGGAGACCGTCACTTCATCATAACTTTCTACGCCGCTTACAGCTTGGAAACTCGAGGCTCCTGCGGAAGGGGTAAAGTTATCAATGTCTTTTTTGACGATTCTTCCTCCTTCACCTGATCCACTGATTCTGCTGATGTCTATTCCTTTGTCTTTGGCTAATGCTTTGGCCAAAGGGGAGGCTTTTACTCGGTTATCACTTGCAGGTAGTCCAGGAGAAGGGGAGGCAGTTACCGCTGGGGCTGGAGCGCTAGCGGCCACTGAAGCAGCAGGGGCTGCAACTGCTTCTGGGGCGGCAGGAGCTGTACTCACAGATTTTTTTGCATTATATTCTGCCAGAATTCCACTTACCTCTTCCCCTTCTTTTCCAATGATGGCAATTAAATCTCCTACAGGTACGCCCCCTCCAGCCTCAACAGCTGTGTAGAGCAATATCCCATCAAAATAGGATTCGAGTTCCATGGTTGCTTTATCTGTTTCTACTTCTGCAAGTAGTTCTCCAGATTTTACTTTTTCGCCTTTTTTCTTGTTCCAAGACGCAATGACCCCAATTGTCATGGTGTCACTTAATTTCGGCATCTCAATGATTTCAGCCATATATCTTTTTATCGGTTTTATTCAGACAGCAAAAGTATAAAATTAAGGCAAACGAGCGTCTTTTTCCTTTGCTTCTACTGGCTTGGGTATCCACGATTTTGGAAAAAATCTTTTAATCAATACGGGCAGTACAAATATATCGGCAGCCAAGGCCACGAGTAAAGTGACGCAACTAAACAGACCGATATAAAAGGTGCCCCCGAAATCGGATAAAACCAAGATTAAAAATCCGGCAGAGAGTACTAAAGTAGTGAGAACCAGTCCTTCTCCACAGGCAGATAGGGTTCGTTGCAACAACTCATCCACTGAAGTGTACCCTTTTTTCATCTCTAGCTTTAATCTTCCCAAGAAATGAATGGTATCGTCGAAGGCAATCCCAAAGCACAAGGAAATAACTATTACGGTAGAGGCTTTGAGGCTAATTCCGGAAAATCCCATTACGCCTCCCAAAACAAGGATGGGAATTAAGTTGGGAATAAGCGCTAGAAAGAGCATCCTGAACGAAAAAAATAAAGTACCCATGCTCAACAAAATAATCAGAGCCGACACAATTAATCCAGAAAATAAGCCTGCTGTTAGATATTCATTGTTTTTTTCGAAAAGAATAGCCGTTCCCGTAAATCTCCAGCTATACAAGCTGGTGTCGGTGTTCGTTTGGGCAAAATTTCGAGTATTTTTCTCAAGCGCAGCCATTTGATAGCTGCCCAAATCTTCCATTTTGGCTGAAATTCGGGTTATTCTGGCCGAATCATTGCAGACATTTTTCCAAACAGGATTTCCCTGAGCTATTTGAGAAATTTCATCAGCTGCTTCTTGATTGGTCGGTAATCTATTGTAACGGTTTTGTTGAAAGTGTAGGATTTTATTGGCTCTCCGATATACATCTGGCAGTGAAATCAGGGCTTTGCATTGTCCGGAAGCCTCCAGAAATCTTTCTAATTTTTCAACCTCTTGGAGAAATTTCAAATCGGTCATTTCTACCCCCTTTTTAGGTTGAATAGCCACTTCCAAGTACCGAACTCCCATAAACTGTTCTTCAAAAAAAGTCATGTTCTGCCGTGTTTCATCATTTGCTCCTAAGTCATCCAATAATCGAATGTTTTCATCAACTCTTAGGGTTCCAATCAGTCCAAGGATAGAAATGGCAAGTGTTATTCTAAATATTTTGTTTTGATGGCGATTGATAAAGTGCCAAAGCTTTGCAAATTGATGCGCATGGGAGATTTTAAGCCAACCCTCATTTCTAACTTTTTGATAAGATTGAATGGGTAGAAGTAGTATAAGACCGGGCAAAATGAGATAGGTGATGATAAAGGCAATAATTACCCCAATGGAGGAATAAATTCCAAAGTCTTGCACGGGTTTGAGTGCAGAAAAGTACAAGCTACCCAAACTCACCGCGGTAGAAAAACTCGTCAGAAAGGTCAACCAACCAACTTCCTGTACCGTAATTAGCATGGCTTTCATTTTATTCTTTCCTAAATGAATTTCCTGCAGAAACTTACTAAGTAAATGAATAATATCAGATGTGCCCACAATAAATAGAAGGGAGGGAAGTAAGGTTGTCAACAGATCGAGTTCCATGCCCAGCCAACCCATAAGCCCCATTAACCAAATCACAGGAAACAATACCCCAAGTAAAGGTAGAATTACTCCCCACCAGGTTCTAAATACGGCAAACAAAAACAAGACTATGAGCAAAAGCGAGATTGAAATAAACAGAGCAAGCTCTTTCGTTACTTTACGAACATATTCTGTACGGATTGCTGGAATCCCTGAAATTTTATATTCCATGCCCCACGCATCCAGTGTAACCCGAAGTTTATCATATACCTCATCTCTCAGTGGGGAATCTAAAATTGTAGGATTCAGTAAGATAAAAACGCTCATCCATTCTTCATTCTTGCTAATAAACATAGTTCGAAGGAAGGCATCTTCTTGAAAGTGTTTTTTACTTCGATTGAGTTGTTCAGGGGTTTCGAATCGTAAAGCCGATTTGATACTGAAACCTAGGGGGGTGCGACGAACATCCGGAAGGTTGCCAGCAGAAAATACACTGTCAATGTTGGGAATAGAGACTATGGCCTCCCGAAGTTCAGCTTCCTTTTGAAGAAATTCTTTTTCAAAAATGGAACCATTGGGGTTTCGAAGGGCAATATATATTACCCGGTCGTTTTGAGAGAACAGGGTTTCGTATTTTCGGAAATAATGAACAGCTTCATCTTGACTTGGGAAAAATTTGTCAAAACTGAAGTTTATTTTTAGTCTAACTATCCCGCCCAATGCGAGTAGGGTGCATCCTATAAAGAGGATTAAAAGAATATTGCGATACCGGAGAAGGAATTTTGCCATAGAAACTTTACAACAAAAGAATCGAAAAAATCATCCAATGTTTACTTAAATGGGATAAAAATTAGTTGTTTTGTATTGAATAGTTGCGCTTTTCATAATTCTAAGGGATAACGGAACTTACTGACCTAATTGTAATTATAATTATAATATGCTTAACCTTTGATATGGAAACTATTGCGGTGATTGATTTGGGTACGAATACTTTTCATTTATTGATTGTGGAGCTTAATGAACGCAATGAGTTCACCATTAAAGAAAAGTTTCGTGAGCCGGTTAAACTAGGCGAAGGAGGCATTAATTCAGGTGAAATTGCTCCTCAAGCCTTCAAAAGGGGAATTAAAGCACTGGTTAATTTGAAGAAGTTGATAGATTCCCGACAGGCAGAGAAGGTTTTTGCTTTTGCCACTAGTGCTATTCGGGGAGCTTCCAACGCCGCAGCCTTTATTGAAGAGGCTAAATCTCAGGCGGGCATTGAGATTAGAACTATTAATGGAAATGAAGAAGCTGCCTTGATTTTTCAGGGAGTAAAAAATGCGGTGCAACTTCCGCATGGGGAGGCTGTGCTCATGGTAGATATTGGGGGGGGGAGTGTTGAATTTATCGTCTCACGGGATGGGCATATTCGATTACTTCGATCGCTCAATTTGGGCGCTGCCAGATTATGGGATAAAATTCGTCCTTCAGACCCTATACAACCTGAAGAAATCGAAGCTTGCCGAAGTTTAATTCTGGAGCAAGCATCGGGCCTTATTCAAGAGTTGAAGGAGTTTGATATTTCCTTATTGGTCGGTTCTTCCGGCACCTTTGATACTTTGGCCACCATGATTGCCTATCAAAATAAGGATATTCACTCAATAGACCATATTAACGGATATCGTTTCGACCCTCAACAATTTGAAGCAGTTTTTAAAAAACTTACTTCTCTCACCAAAACAGAAAGAAGCGTTTTGCCCGGGATGGATTCCAGCAGAGTGGATTTGATCGTTGTCGGATCTGTTATCTTAGAAGTTCTTTTTCAACACCTGAATTTGAAGCAAGTTGCCCTCAGCTCTTATGCCTTAAAGGAGGGTATTCTGTATGACTATATTGATACACGCAGGTTCGAAGCTTTGGGACCCGGTTCTACCGATCGCAATCTGAGAGAACGCTCCGTGCGCAACCTGGGTGCAAGATTTCAATTTGATGAATCTCATGGAGATCAGACAGCCCTTCTTGCTCAGAGTATTTTTGACCAGATGGAAAGCCTATTGGGCTATGGGGAAGAAGAGCGAGAAATGTTAAAATATGCTTCCATGCTGCATGATGTAGGCCATTTTTTAAATCGCAGTGGACATCATAAACATGGACAGTATTTGGTGTTGAATTCAGGCATGCCCGGATTTTCTACGGACGAATTGCTTGTGATTAGCAATACCGTTCGATATCACCGAAAAAGTTTTCCTACTCGGGATCATTTGCACTTTGCACTCTTGCATCCCTTACATAAAACTTTGGTTCGCCAATTAGCTGGCATTTTAAGGATTGCCGATAACTTAGACAGAGGGCATAGGCAATTGATTAAAAGGGTGGAAGTTCAGCTCAGAGGCAATCAAATTGAGTTAATTGTTACGGCATCTGAATCCGTTGAAATAGAAATACTTTCAGCTATGGCTGCAAAGGAGCTATTTGAACAAGTTTTTGAGCGCAAGCTTACCATCTATCAGTCAAAAGTAGTTTCTTGAAAGTCGCCATTCTCTGTACCCCTAGGGATATACATGCCTGTAAATGGGCAAAGGCTTTGCATGAAGCAGGTAAGGAGGTTGTTTTTATTTGCCCGGAACCAGAAGCACGAGCTTTACCCTACGCGCGCATTATTCCGGTAAGCGGTCGTAATTCAGGTGTATGGACTTATGCAGATTTTTGGTATTCTGCCCCTAAAGTGCGTTCCATTCTCAAATTAGAAAAACCGGATGATATACATGCACTGCATATTACTCCTTTTGGTGTTTGGGGACGATTAACTGATTGCCGACCCTTAACTTTAATGGCTTTAGGTGCAGATGTATTGGAATATACAGATGCGACTTATCAATCAAATGGATGGAATGCCGAATCATCCAAGTTTGGCATTCAAAAGTACTTTAGTTTTATCTGGCACAGGTGGCAGGTGAAAAGAACCTTGAAGTATGCTGATTCTGTCTTTGCGGATAATGAGGCACTCGTTCATGGAATACAACATTTGGTGCCGGAGATTGCTCCTACGGTGAAATTGTTTACCTGGGGAATTGAAATGGGAAAGTGGGCAATTGTGGAGGATGGCGATAAAAAGAGATTAAGGCAAAAATATCATTTACCCGAATCTGCAAAAATTATTCTGTGCCCCAGAGGATTAAAACCTATTTATCAGGCTCAGATTATTTTGGATGCCATTAAACTTTCTGCCAACCAACCCGATTTTTTTTGGGTTTTATGGAAGGGTAATTATGAAATTCCTCCGAGATTGCAGGAACAAATACTGGCCCTACACGCTCCCAATTTTCTTTTTATTCAGGAAACTTTATCCGAACAAACGGTGCAGGAATTCTTTGCTCTATCAGATATATTAGTTTCAATTCCGGTTTACGATGGGTTATCTGCCAGTGTATTACAAGGATTAGCTTCCGGTCTTTATCCCATTCTTTCAGATATTCCTGGAAATCGGGAGTTTTTACAAAAGGGGGTCCATTTAAGTTTGATAGATAAGATAGATGGGCAGAGTCTGTTAGACAAAGTCGTATCTTGGTGCAGCTTTTTGAACCGGGAAGATCAAAAAAACAAAGTAATTCAGAATAGAAATTGGGTAGAAAAAAATGCTGATATCAATCATCAGGTACATTATTTTGAAAAAATCAGATATGCGAATTCGAATTGAGCTCCTATTATTTTTTTATTGCCTCTTTTTAATGGGTTGTGGTCAGATAATTCAAGTGGATAATGCTGGCTCAGAACCTTGGACTTTTCAGTTGGATGAGAAAAAATATACAATCGCTTCAGGCTTGAGCGAAGAAATTTCGATAGAAGAAGGACCGCATACATTAGTTTTTAATCATTTAGGAAAAGATACCCTTGTAGAGTTTTCTGTAAAGGGGGATCTGTTTATTCATGCTCCCGGTCAGCGATATCTTTTATGGCGTGATTTGTATGGGGGTCAAGAGAATAGATCTAAAATCCTGAACGAAATAGAATTCGAATGGGATTCCATATTGTATAAAGTAGATGTCAGTTGGTTGGACACTTCTAAACTAATCCACCTAAAGTCATGGGATTATGGTATTGGAGAGTCGTTTAAAGAAGAGATTATTTTACAAGCCAATCAAAATGAAGGTTTAAGGACTCGTTTACTCAGAATCCAAGATTTTCCGGAAGAATATCAAAAAAGAGCTATTAATTAGTGGATTTTTGTATTTTTACTAAAAATGACCGTGCAGTTCCTATACATAAGGCTATTGGCCTTTATATTTTTATTTACGATTTTCTTTACTCGCGGACATTCTCAGTCTGCCGAGTCATATACGAATGTGCCCTCAGGTAATTCCTACCGTATTAATGATCCCATTCAACTTGGGAAGGGGTCAAATCCTGATGGGAGTTTCAAATTCGTTTACTGGCAATCCATTTTGCTTTCTAAAATGGATCTATCCAGACTTACCCCAGGTTATGCTGGCACTGTCACCGCGTTTAAATCTTTTAAAACTGCCAATAATAAAAGTGGATTGTATTATACTGCAGTATTAAAACTTGCTGGAAATACCGGCTACAATTGTGTGGTAGAATTGGATAACGCATTTAGATTCGGAGAATTGGTGCCTGTTGGTACTCCGATTGCACAAAGAGACGATTCAAAGCAACAGCCGCAGGAAAAAATTATCATTAGAACTGTTCCTTCAGGAGTATCGGAAGAAATCAATCAGGCGAACAAGAAAATGGGCCAAGAGCTGCTCCGGAATCAGCGTGAGTTAGATTCTTTGCGTGGTTCTCGAAATATGCAGGACAATCAACTGCGCGATAAGGAAAATGAAATCCGTCGCCGGCAATTAGAAGCGGAAATAAGGGCCGCCGAAATACGCAAACTGGCTGAAGATACTTCCCTGCGCGGCCAGCAACTATTAGAGAATGTAAAAGCGATTGAGCAGATGAAGTTTCAGAATCAATTGATTCAAAATCAATTGGAGCTGGAGAAAAAAGAGATTGAAATTCGCAATTCAGAACTCGAAAATGAAAAATTAATTCGTCAAGGCTTGATAGCGGGGATTGTTATGGTCTTGTTACTGGTTTTTCTGATGTTCAATTTGTATCGGGTAAATAAACGAAGCAATCGAGAACTCAGTAAACGCAATGAAGAAATTATTGCTCAAAAAGAAGAGATTGAGAAAAATCAGTTAGAAATTACCACAAAGAATCGTCAGATCACCGATAGTATTAGTTATGCAAAACGCATTCAAGATGCCTCTTTGCCTGCCATTCATTCTATCTCAAAATTATTTTCCAATAATCTTCTTTACTTCCGTCCCCGTGATATTGTCAGCGGAGATTTTTATTGGTATTTCGAAAATCCTGAATATCGTTTTAAGGCTGTGGTAGATTGTACTGGCCATGGAGTACCGGGTGCATTTATGTCCTTGATAGGTGCTAATCTTCTTTCTGAAACGGTAGAGGTCCAGAAAATATATTCTCCTGCTCAGGTTCTTTCCAGAATGAATGAAAGAATTTTTCAGGTACTCCGTCAAACTGGTGAGCGCAAAGATCCTAGGGATGGAATGGATATGATATTTTTGGCTTATGATAAAAAGAATTCTAAAGTAATTTTCTCAGGAGCAAACAGACCGCTATTGCATTTAAGAAAAGGGGTGCTGGAAATTCATAAAGGTAATAAATACTCTATTGGGGGTTTTTATTTAGAAGAAAAGATGTTCGTGGAGCATGAACTTGCCTTAGAAAAAGGCGATTGCTTGATTATGTTTACAGATGGATTGCCTGATCAGATGGGGGGAGAAAAGAAACGCAAACTTTCAACCCGTAAATTAACAGAATGGATTCAGGAAATAATGGACTATCCTGAAAATGAACAGTACGCAGAATTGGATAGAAGAATGAAAGAGTGGCAGGGTAATACCCGTCAGTTGGATGATATGTTGCTTTGGGCACTGAAAGTATGAAATTGACAACTCCTTTGTATATTTGTAAGTGCTAGAAATGAACTCGCAAGCATACTTTATAAAATTGAATGAGAATCAGGTGATATCTGCTTTTAAAGGTAAGATAGGACCTGAAGTGCTTAGAAGCATTTTGCGCTCAACAGAAAGTAGCTTAGTGGATCTAAAAGAAAGTGTGCCTATTCGAAAAAAAATATTCAATATTTTGGTTGAATTGGTGCAGAACTTAATTAAACATGTTGATGCAGAAGCCAAAGGGGAAAAGGCTTTATCTACCCTAATGGTTACTCGTGATGCAGACGGGTATTTGATATCTACTGGAAATCATATTCAAAGAGCCATGTCTGAATTCGTTCTGAAGCGAGTGAGAATGTTAAACACAATGTCCAAGGATGAATTGCGACAATTCTATATGAATAACATGGGAAAAAATGAAATGTCCGAAAAAGGGGGAGCTGGTTTAGGATTGATTGATATCGTCCGTAAAGCGGGAGGGGGATTAGACTGCTTCATTGAGCCTGCCAATGAGCATCTGGATTTTCTCGTTCTCCAGATTCGCGTATTAAATAAAATTACCCCTGATGCTTAAGTCCTTTAGTGTAAATTTGACATGAAGAAGACCGTAAATATTTTATCTCTAGAGCCAACGGAAGATTCACCCCGAGTTTATCTAGATCCCGTATCTGGTTCCTTATCTTTTTCGGGTACCTCTATACCTGAAAATTCAGAAGAATATTACAGCCCCATTTTGGATTGGCTTACAGACTTCGCAGAGACAGATCCTGAAAAAGTGGAAGTGAATTTTAAACTAGATTATTTTAATACTTCCTCTTCGAAATATATTTTGGAAATGCTTCGTACGCTGGAAAAATTGGCTCAAAATGGGCGAATCATCATTCGATGGCATTATTTAAGGGATGATGAGGATATGAAAGAGGCAGGCGAAGATTATCAGATAATGGTGAAAATTCCCTTTGAACTCGTTGAATACGATGAATAATAGACATTTGCATGGCTAAATCACAGGGAGTATTTGAAAAAGAAAAAGCTTTTTTAGACGAAATGCAGCTATTGGCTGCAAGAGAGAATCTTGGAAAAGATCAACTCCTTTCAAGTTTTCATTTACTCATATCCCAATACGAAACTTTATTAAACGAAACGAGTGTACTTACTAAGGTAAGTGATCGGTTGCAGTCTAAATTGCAATCCGGAAATGTTGAACTGCGCAAAAAGTCTAAAGAATTGGAAGATGCCCGTCTTCATGCTGAGCAGGCGCGGCACCGAGCAGAAAGTTCTGAAAAGTTTAAAGAACAATTCTTGGCCAATATGAGCCATGAAATTCGCACTCCCATGAATGCAGTGCTGGGAATGACCCGGTTGTTGCTTAAAACCAGACTGGATGCCCAGCAGAAAAAATACCTCGATGCCATTCTGCATTCCTCTGAAAATCTCTTGGTCATTATCAATGATATCCTGGATCTTTCTAAGATTGAGGCTGGCAGAATGGAATTCGAATCCATCCCTTTTTCATTACGAGAGGTTTGCCAGGGAATTCAAGATACGCTGCGTTTTCGTGTGGAAGAAAAAGGAATTGCACTCAAGTTAGAATTCGACCCTGCCCTGCCTCAATGGTTGGCTGGAGACCCTGTTCGCTTAAGCCAGATTCTACTGAATCTTACCGGTAATGCAGTTAAATTCACCGAAAAAGGTTCTGTAATAATTAAGGCTATCTGGAAAAAAAGGGAAGAGGGTGCGTTCACTATGCTCCTAGAAATTCAAGATACGGGTATTGGAATACCAGAGGATCGGCAACAAGCAGTATTTGAAATCTATAGCCAAGCAGGAGCAGACACTACCCGGAAATTTGGAGGAACAGGCTTAGGGCTAACCATCTCCAAACAGTTAGTAGAGCAGCAAGGTGGCAATATTGGGCTTCGATCAATTGTGGGGGTGGGCACAACCTTTTTCTTTGAAATACCCTATCCGGCAGTAGAGAAAACTGATTCTGAGTTAAGCAAACCCGAAGGAATAGAGGATCTGGCGCTCAGGTTGAATGGAATTAGGATTTTACTGGTTGAAGACAATCCCTTTAACCAAATGGTGGCCGTTGATACCTTGAAATCCCTGATTTCAGATACAAGAATAGAAGTAGCGGAAAATGGGCAAGAAGCGATTGATTATCTTCTTGAGCACAGAGTGGACATCATCCTGATGGATGTGAATATGCCCGTCATGGATGGTTTTGAAGCTTCTCGTTTGCTTCGACTCAGAGAAAAAAATACCTCAGGCCACTTGCCTATAATGGCCATGACTGCAGGCGTAACACGACCCGAAATTGAAGCTTGCTTGCAAGCAGGAATGGATGATGTCATAGGAAAACCATTTGAACCAGAAGACCTCTTGCTCAAAATGTTTACCTTGCTTGAGAAATACAAATCAGGCTCCAAGCCTGTACAGCCCGAGCCTGCAATTGTTCTTTCTGGAAAGAGAATTCTCATTACGGATGACAATGCATTTAATCGCATTGTTGCGGAAGATTTACTCAAGGATTTGTTGCCTGATTCTGTATTTGATCAAGCCGAAAATGGTCAGGAAATGTTGGAAATGCATGCTAAAAATCATTATGATATCATTCTGACAGATTTGAATATGCCTGTATTGGATGGCTGGCAGGCAACCGCAGAATTAAGGAAAATAGATAAAAATGTCCGTATTCTGGCTATGACTGCGAATAACTCGCCCTCTGAAAAGGATGCTTGCCGGCATTTGGGTATGAATGGCTATGTTTCAAAGCCTTTTGATCCCGATAAACTTCTCAAGAATCTGGCTCATTTGGTTTTTTACCCTGATCCGGATATCTTTGTCTAATAACTTTTGGGGCTTCTCTCTCATCAGGATAATTATACTTTTGAATGGAATCAAATAAAGTTACTGATCTAACCACCCTTAATCAACTTTCAGGAGGGGATAGTGCACGGAAGGAAAAGTATATTCACCTGTTTTTAACTATGCTTCCCGGGCAACTAGAGTCTGCACAAAAGGCCTCAAGCGATCAAGATTGGCCTAGACTAAAAAATGCAGTACACACACTGAAGTCACAGTTAGGGTATATGGGAGTAAAAAAAGGGCAAGATCTAGCCCAGCAAATTGAAAAAATGGCAGATGAACAAATTCAATTGGAGGATATTCCCACTTGTATGAATAATTTTGTCGCCATCTGTCATCAGGCAGAAATAGAATTAAAAGCAGAAATTTCTTAATCATCCCCTCATACATACCAAAATGGCAGATAAAAAAATGAGTGTCTTCATCGTGGACGATGATCCGATGCAAGCAGAAATGACCAAGGATACCTTGGCAAAATTTCGTAACTTCAGTATCCTGACATTTGGAACAGGGGAAGAAGCACTGAAAGCAATTCGTACCTCTGGTGTTAATCCAGATATCGTGGTCCTAGATTATTACCTCAATTCCAAGGATGTGGATGCGGCCAATGGATTGGCTGTCCTCAGAAAGTTAATGGAATTGCCCAACGACCCATTTGTAATTATGGTGTCTGGACAAGATAGAATCGAGGTCGCTGTTAATTGTATTAAGTATGGTGCCTTCGATTATGTTATCAAAAATGAAAGCGTTTTCGTTCGCCTTGAACAGGTAATGAAGAAAATCCTGAAAGAGCGTAAACTCGTTCAGGAAACTAAATTGTACAAACTCATGTTCCGATTAGCAATTATTGGTTTCTTTGGGCTAATTGTTTTTATCCTTTACCTCTGGTTAGGATTAGGTTTGGATATCTTAGGAAGCAAAAATCTCGGAGAAGTTCGCTAGTTATTTTCTCCTATTTATTGCAGGTTCTTATCACATAATTAATTCCTGACGAATGTCTGGTACACACAATACCCAGGCTGGCATTTCTAAAGAAGAATTGGCCGCCAATATTAATGAAGATGTGAATCTGGATAAGATTCGCAATCTTCAGGATTCTTTTAAACGCGTTTCTTTAGGAGGAGGTAAATCAGCCATCACCCGGCACAAGGAAAAAGGGAAACTCACCGCAAGGGAAAGAATCGCTTTGCTGTTGGATGATAAAAATGATTTCCTAGAAATTGGCACATTTGCCGCAGAAGGGATGTATGCCGAATATGGTGGATGTCCCTCTGCAGGGGTTGTTTGTGGCGTTGGAAAGGTTTCAGGGCGGCTTTGCATGATTATTGCCAATGATGCCACTGTCAAAGCGGGTGCTTGGTTCCCAATGACTGGAAAGAAAAATCTTCGGGCACAGGAAATTGCCATGGAGAATCATCTCCCGTTGATTTATCTGGTAGATAGCGCTGGTGTGTTTCTTCCCATGCAGGATGAGATTTTTCCGGATAAAGAACATTTTGGCAGAATCTTTAGAAATAATGCCATCATCAGTGGAATGGGCATTCCGCAAATTGCCGCTATCATGGGTTCCTGCGTGGCTGGTGGGGCGTATCTTCCCATTATGAGTGATGAGGCTTTGATTGTGGAAGGCACAGGTTCGGTATTTTTAGCAGGTCCTTATTTAGTGAAATCTGCAATTGGGGAAGATATTGATGCAGAATCTCTCGGCGGGGCTGTCATGCACTCCGAAATTTCCGGAGTAACGGATTATAAAATGAAAGATGATGAATCCTGTCTGGAAAAAGTAAGATACCTCGTCGGACAATTAGGTCCTCATCCCAAAGCGGGATTTAATCGGATCGAAGCGATCGCGCCCAAAGTAAAAAGCTCAGAAATATTGAGAATCCTTCCGGATGAGCGAAGCAAGCCTTATGATATGAAGGAATTGCTGAAGTGCATCGTGGATGATTCTCTGCTAGAGGAATACAAAGAAGGCTACGGCAAAACGATTATCACAGCCTACGCAAGAATAGATGGATTTGCAGTGGGCATAGTAGCCAACCAGCGGATGATTTCCAAAACTAAAAAAGGGGAAATGCAATTTGGGGGAGTCATCTATTCCGATTCTGCTGATAAAGCAGCGCATTTCATTATGAACTGCAACCAGAAAAAAATCCCCTTGATATTTTTTCAGGATGTAACCGGATTTATGGTGGGCAGTAAATCAGAGCAGGGGGGTATCATAAAGGATGGTGCCAAGATGGTGAATGCTATGGCGAATAGCACCGTTCCGAAATTAACTTTTATTGTAGGCAATTCTTATGGCGCCGGCAATTATGCTATGTGCGGTAAGGCTTATGATCCTCGAATGATTTTTGCATGGCCTTCTGCACAAATTGCCGTAATGGGAGGTGCTCAGGCTGCCAAAACATTATTGCAAATTCAGGTGGCAGCGTTAGAGAAAAAAGGGGAAAAAATTACCCCAGAGGCTCAGGCGGCTTTGCTCAAAGAAATTACGGATAAGTATAATACCCAACTTTCTCCCTATTATGCTGCTTCCCATCTTTGGGTAGATGATATAATTGATCCTAGAAATACCCGGATGGTTATTTCCAAAGCCTTAGAAGCTGCCGATTATAACCCGGAAATTCATCCCTATCGCCTGGGGGTTATCCGCACCTAATCATTGAATATGCTGAAAGATTCAGAATGGTTGGCATTAGTAAAATTGCTGGATGATGAAGATGCAGAGGTTCGAGAAATTGCCCATAATCGTATAGCTCAGTCCGGACAAGAAGGATTATTGAAATTAGAAGCTTTGGCTGATGAGGTCGGGGACTTAGCTATCCGAAAGGCTATATTGGCCTTGATGGAAACATTAACAACTGAAAGTATCACTTCTCAGTTGCTGGCTTGGCGTCAAGGCGGGGGAGAAGATTTACTCTCTGCCTGGATTATCCTTAGCCGCTTGCAGAAAAACCCCATTGAGGAAAATAAAATCCAAGGAGAAATTACCCGCTTGACCAATAAAATCTGGCTGGAGATGAATGAACAAATGTATGCCTTCGACAAACTGCGTGTGTTCAATCATGTTTTCTTCGTGATGGAAGGATATAGCTTATTGAAAGAATCTCCTGAATTGCCAAGACTGTGTTTTATAGATCAAGTTCTGTCTAAAAAAGAGGGAAATGCTCAATCCCTTTGTTTGTTGTATTTGACTATTGCTACCCGCTTGGAGTTGCCAATAGCAGGGGTAATCTTACCCGGTTATAGTTTTATCTATTGCTTTGATGACCGACAGCCCTTTTACATTGATGTGGCCAATGGGGGGAATTTTATTTCTCGTGAAGGCATAGAAGTATT
>JBEIHC010000036.1:0-24098 GCA_040381555.1 Bacteroidia bacterium | reverse complement strand
TAAAGCTATGGAATTACTATATGAGAATATACCTAGGGATAAATCTGGTAAAACTCTTGTAAATGCTGAACGACTGGAAAGTATTCGCCCACAAATTGAAATTTGCATAGCAGGGGCATTTAAATCAGAAGTCTTCAATGGTAAGTCTCCGAAATGGGAAGGTAGAAATCTTATTATTCGAAGTGTATTGGAGAAGTACATCAATGGCATTTTGGATGTAGATAAAAATAATAGTCCATTTGTCATTCTAGAGACAGAAAAAAGAGTACAATCAAAATTAACCATTAATGCACCGCTCTTATCTACTGAACCAATTGAATTAACAATTGAAGGATATATAGATCGAGTAGATGAAACCGAATCAGGAATTCGTATTTTAGATTATAAAACCGGACGAGATAGTAGAGAATTTACCAATATTTCAGATTTGACAAATTCAGACTCTACTAAGAGAAATAAAGCAGCACTTCAAACCTTACTGTATGGGTGGATGTGGATTCAGTCCAACTCAGAATACTTAAACAAATCACAATCTATCTGCAGTGGATTATATTTAATGAAAGAGCTGTATACAAGCCCCTTTGAGTATCGCTTAATTCATAAACCAGATGGCCATAAAAAAATACCTTTAGAAGACATAAGGCCTGTATTATCTGAATTGGAACATTCTGTAAGTGAACTGCTCTCTGCTGTAGGCAATTCTGATTATCGATTTGAAGCAACAGAAGACATTAAAAAATGTGAGTATTGCGCGTATAAATCTATTTGTGGGAGATGAGATGAGTGTTGTAATTATGAGTTATGAATTATGAATTATGAGTTATGAGTTATGAGTTATGAATTATGAATTATGAGTTATGAGTTATGAGTTATGAGTTATGAATTATGAATTATGAGTTATGGGTTATGGGTTGTATAATTAAAATCGTTCATCAATATAATCACCTTGAATAATGAAAGAGTATCGTCACCTAGGAATTGATTATGGGAGTAAGCTAGCAGGTACTACAGCAATTTGTTGGCAGGTAAATAACAAGCTAAAAATTATACATTCAGAAAAGAAACAGGATGCGGACATTTTTATTCAAGAAAATATAAGATTGATTCAACCAAAATCTATTTGGATAGATGCTCCCTTATCTTTGCCGGGTATTTATATAGGTCAGGAAGGAAAATCAGATTTTTTTTATCGTCAATCTGACCGTGAACTAAGAGCAATGTCGCCTATGTTTCTTGGAGGATTAACTGCCCGAGCAATGAAATTGAAGCATGAGCTTCCCGAGATTCCGTTTTATGAAGCTTACCCTGGAAAATTAGCAAAACTTTGGAATTGGGACTCCAAGGATTATAAAAAGTCAATCCTCAACATGAGTTGGTTTCAAGAACAGGTGGAACAACAAACGGGAGTCAAGGTACCCTTGCCAGTATCCTTTCATGAGTTGGATGCTGTATTGGCTTGGTGTATTGGTTGGCGAGAAACGAATGGGAAAGCATTGAGTTGGGGAGATCCCGATGAAGGTCTAATCTATGCCTGAATTATTCCCGAACAACCTGAAGTTGATCCAATATATCTAATACGGCATGAATCCGATCAAAGTCCAAGAGGCCTTCAGAATCTTTAAATTTTTCAGAAAAGCAGATGCCGTATGGCAGGTGATTTGGGTCAAGTAAATTGATTTCTGATACTTCATCCAAGCGATACCAAATTCTATCGTTTTCAGCAGCAACATGATATTGTTTAATTGGCAATTGCACAAAAACGCTTAGAGGAAATTCTACAGGCATTTCTTCCTGTACCCAAATTCCAATCTTATTTTGATTAGAGAACTCTTGTACTATTTTAAGGTCTGTTGATTGTACTCCCTGAAATTTCAATTCATCAGGAATTGCCCCAGGCTCTATGATTTCAGGTCCACAACTTAATATGCAATCTGTTCCACTCAACCATCCAGAAATCTCTCCAATCATATCTGCTCCCATTCGATTAATGTCGCCCTTAATAAAATTGAAGGTCAAAGCAGAAAACCCCTCTGCGGAACAGAATCTTGCATCTTGTAGGCTTTGAATGATGTCCGATTTTAGTTTCATATTCTTCACAAACTTACACAATCCGCTTCTATGACAGGTTGAAATTTCGTATCTTTGCGGCATGGCGCTGTAGTTCAATGGATAGAATGAAAGTTTCCGGAACTTTAGATAAAGGTTCGATTCCTTTCAGCGCTACAAAGTAATTTTAAGCAGGAACTTTTTAGGTTCCTGCTTTTTTATGAGCAAACTTCACTTAATAATTCATATTGGAAGTTTGGATAATTACAAAATCTGATAAAAACCCCAAGTGAAAAATTTTGTTTTTCAGAAGCTTAAACATTAAAGAATCATAAGAATTTTAAGCAATCTGATGGTGTTGACTGAGGAAATTATCACCTAGGGGTTATGCATTCGATATCTCATTAATTCAGGTTGATGCTTAATCTCTTAGGCAAGGTTTTTGGGGTTAAATATTAAAGATTCAAGAAAGAACTTTCCTTGGCAAGCGTCCCTTGGCAAATTTCAAAATCAGCCTTTAAAACTTTCTTGTGGCAAGCGTCCCTTGATTTTGGCAAGCGTCCCTTGACGCTATTCCTTTGGAGCAAGCGTCCCTTGACACCGGAACCTACCCTGGCAAGGGTACCTTGCCATTATTCCTAAAACCCTGGCAAGCGTCCCTTGATTTTGGCAAGCGTCCCTTGACACCGGAACCTGCCCTGGCAAGCGTCCCTTGACAAGTTTATAACTCCTCAAATAAGTTTCGGATGACCCAAGTGACTCAACAGTATTCCCAATTATATCGCTCATTCCTACAACAAAAAAGCAGGTATCGCTTGATACCTGCTTTTCTCATTTTCTCACCACCTCGAATCTATTGAGATCCTAGATAATGTCTTAAATCTAACTTTTCCTTAAACCAACCACGCAACGCAGAGATAGATACTCTTTCTTGCTGCATACTATCTCTTTCTCTAATCGTTACCTGTCCATCTTCTAGAGATTCGTTATCTACTGTGATGCACCAAGGAGTTCCTTTAGCGTCCTGCCGACGATAGCGCCTGCCTACAGCATCCTTCTCATCATAAGTAACCTGCATGTCAAATTTAAGATCATCTATGATTGTTCTGGCTAACTCAGGTAAACCATCTTTCTTAACTAAAGGGAAAACAGCAACTTTAACAGGTGCAACCAAAGGATGGAGACGCAATACCGTCCGTATTTCCTCCCCTCCGCTACCAGTTGTAACGGTCTCCTCATCGTATGCTTTACACAAATGAGCCAAGAAAAGCCGATCTAAGCCGATAGAAGTTTCAATCACATAGGGGATGTAAGAAGCATTTTCCTCAGGGTCAAAATACGCAAGTTTCCGCCCAGATAATTCCTGATGTTGTTTTAAATCAAAATCGGTACGACTATGAATTCCTTCCATTTCCTTATAGCCAAATGGATAATGAAATTGAATGTCCTCAGCTGCATCTGCATAGTGGGCTAGCTTGTCATGGGCATGCATTCTGATAGAATCGCCTGTAAACCCAAGAGCTTGATGCCATTGAATGCGATTGCTTTTCCAAGTCTGATACCATTCTTTCTGTGTTCCAGGTTTGACAAAAAACTGCATTTCCATTTGTTCAAATTCCCGCATTCTAAAAATGAATTGCCGCGCAATAATTTCATTTCTGAATGCTTTCCCCGTTTGGGCAATGCCAAAAGGAATTTTCATACGGGTAGTTTTCTGAACATTCAGAAAATTCACAAAGATACCTTGGGCAGTTTCGGGACGAAGATAAATATCAGAAGCTTCCTCGGCTACTGCCCCTAACTGAGCCTTAAACATCAAGTTAAATTGACGAACATCCGTCCAATTGGCAGTGCCAGATTCTGGACAGTTTATGCCACATTCCAAAATCAAGTCTTTTAAGGCTGCCATATCATTTGCCCCCATCGCTTGCTGAAATTTCTCCTGCACCTCTGCCGCCTTTTTTGCATCCCGATTGCCCTTTAAAAAACGCTGGTACTCATCTGAATATTCATCCCAACCTTCTTTCGCAGCGCGCTTCACCGTTTCCTTTTTAGACTTCTGATCCAACTTGTCTAGGTATTCCTCAATCAATACATCTGCCCGATAGCGCTTCTTCGAATCTTTATTGTCAATTAAAGGATCGTTAAAAGCATCCACATGACCCGATGCCTTCCATACGGATGGATGCATCAGAATGGCAGCATCCAATCCGACAATATTCTCATGCATACGAACCATAGACTGCCACCAAAGCTCACGCAAATTATTCTTCATCAATACACCCAGTGGACCATAATCATATACAGCCCCTAAGCCATCGTATAATTCCGAGGATTGAAAAACAAAACCATGCTCTTTGGTGTGAGCCGTTATTTTCTGGAAAACATCAGCAATAGGATTCATGACACAAAATTAAGTGTTCCTCGCTGGATTAATGAGTAAATCATTCGAAAGATTGCAGATTTAACGAAGCTAATCAGGATTAACACCTCCACCAAGGGGTACAATCGCTATCTTCTGTATTTTACCCTGTAAATTATCTGCCAAAATTTGCCCACTTAATTTAGACTGGATTAGATTAAACAATTCCCGTAATTTGCCTATCCATGAATCATTTCAATCTTTCATTCCTAATTATTCTACTTACCATGACTCAATCCTCTTTTTCTCAGATAGATCCGCATTCCTGCAGTCGGCCAACCGAAGTTCGAATTACCCATATCGATTTGAACCTGAATGTAGATTTTAATTCACAAACCTTAAGCGGAGAGGCGATAATAAGTATAGAAAGAGTACTTAAGGATAAACCTCTTTGGTTGGATATAAAAGGCCTTGAAATCAAGCGTATCTCAGACGCTGAAAAGGGGGAAGAGTTATCGTACACAATTCATCCAGAAATAGAATGGCTAGGCAATCCCTTGGAGATAAAATTGCAGCAACAAACCCACCTAGTTAAAATCGAATATATAGTTCCAGCAGGCGCTCCTGCTTTGCAATGGCTAAAGCCAGAGCAAACTCTCAGTAAAAAAGCTTCCTTTCTGTTTTCGCAATCTCAGGCAATTTTGGCAAGAACTTGGATTCCTTTGCAAGATAGCCCCGGAATTAGATTTTCATTTCAGGCAAAGATTCAGGTTCCTATTGGAATGATTGCCTTAATGAGTGCCGAAAATCCACAGCAAACTTCAACGGATGGCATCTACACCTTTCAAATGAAGCAGCCTATCTCCTCCTACTTGATGTCCCTCGCGGTAGGAAGGTTAACCTATCAGAAAATTGGTAGAAACACCGGAGTATATGCCGAACCAGAAGCACTTGAGTCTGCTGCCTCGGAATTTTCAGAAATGCAGGACATGTTGGATGCCGCAGAAAAACTCTACGGCCCCTATCGTTGGGAGCAATATGATGTACTTCTACTCCCTCCCTCTTTCCCATTCGGAGGAATGGAAAATCCCCGAATTACTTTTGCCACCCCAACCATCCTGGCAGGGGACAAATCCTTAGTCAGTTTAATTGCTCATGAATTAGCCCACTCCTGGTCCGGAAATCTGGTAACCAATGCAACTTGGAATGACTTCTGGCTTAACGAAGGCTTTACTGTATATTTTGAGAGAAGAATCATGGAAGCGCTAAAAGGTAAAGACTATGCGCAAATGCTGGAAACTCTTGGATGGCAGGATGTGAATCATACAATTGCTGATTTCGGAAAAGACAGCCCAGCAACCAAACTCAAACTGCAGTTGGAGGGGAAAGACCCAGATGATGGCATGAATGATATTGCTTACGAAAAAGGGTACTTTCTATTACGCACAATAGAAGAACTGGTAGGACGAGAAGCCTTTGATATTTTCCTAAATCAGCATTTTACTAAAAACGCCTTCCAATCTCTCAATACTGAAACATTTCTAACTCAATTATATACAAATTTATTAACTACACCAGAATTGAAGCAAGCAATTAAGGCGGAAGAATGGATATACCAACCTGGAATGCCTTCCAATGCACCAAAAGTGACTTCTGTTTTATTCCAAAAAGTAGAGCAAACTCTTACATTAGAAATCCCAGACTCTGTTTCAACAAAATCATGGAGCACTCATGAATGGCTGCATTATCTAAGACATTTACCGAAGGATATTAGCTTAGAAAGAATGGCTCAACTGGATCGTTCTGTTGGATTTACTCAAAGTGGCAATAGTGAAATTGCTTCGGAATGGTTTTTACTGGCATTTAAAAGAGGCTATGAGCCAGCTTATGAAAATGCCAAACAATTTATGATTCGTACCGGGCGCAGAAAATTCATTGTTCCTTTGTATCGTGAGCTTTGCCGCACTGAAAAAGGAAAGGTATTTGCTCAAGCTATCTATACGGAAGCAAGACCCAATTACCACTTTGTAGCCACTGCGACATTAGATCCGGAGATTTTGTAGTAACTCTCCGCTTGCACCAAGCTGAGGCTAACCTCAACCCAATTCACTCACATCTGGGAAATGAGAAATTGGTTCAAAACCAACTCCTGCAGACTCTTTCCAGATAAAACTGCTCACCTGATTATCTAAAACCAAATACTTTGCGCCAAGTTTGTAATTATACAAGGATGATTGAAATAATGCCCGATCACTTAGGGCAATCTCTGGAGATTTAAACTCGGCAAGCAAAAAGGGCATACCTCTTCTATCTGAAATCATCAAATCTATTCGTTTGGACAATCCGTTGTATTGAATTCCTTTTTCCACGGAAACTAAAGTTCTGGGGAATTTAAGATCCTGAATTAGATAGGATAAAAATTGTTGCCTAACCCATTCTTCCGGGGTAAGAAGAATATATTTTTTGCGAATAGGATCCCAAACTTCTGTTTTTCCCTGTGAATTTTGTTGCAGGCGCAACTCAAATACAGGCCGTGCAGGAATCACAGTTCCAGAATTTCGAGGTTATGATTTGTATAAATACAGATATCCGCAGCAATAGTTAGGCTTTCGCGTACTATTTGCTCCGCGGTCATATGCGGTGCATGGCGTTTCATTGCCAAAGCAGCAGACTGAGCATACATAGAGCCTGAGCCAATTGAAAGAATTTTATGATCTGGTTCCAGTACATCTCCAGAGCCTGTAATAACAAGTCCTTCTTCCTTATTCATTACAATCATCATCGCTTCCAGCCGGCGAAGAAATCTATCGGTACGCCAATCTCTTGCTAATTCTATCGCTGCGCGCTTCATTTGACCGGAATGTTGCCCTAATTTCTCCTCAAAGCGCTCCATTAAGGTAAACGCATCTGCTGTGGAACCAGCAAATCCAGCCATTACAGTGCCATCGGATACCTTTCGTACTTTTTTGACATTGCTTTTCATCACCACACTCCCAAAAGTAGCTTGTCCATCTGCTCCTAACACAGCACTTCCGTTATGGATAATACCCAATACGGTTGTTGAACGAATCTTTAAATCAGACACGATCCCGAAGGCTATGACGATTGTTACCAGTAAGGAAATTAAAGATTTTGCCAAAATTCTTGTTGCGCATTTTACGCAAGAATTCCAGACGGTCTTTGACCAAGCTTGCTTCAACGAGCAAACGATCCTTCCCATGAATAGCATCTTTGCGGTCACGGAAGTTAAAATCATATTCCTTGCTCATCACAATTGCCTCTTCAGGACAAACCTCTTCACAATATCCACAATAGATACAACGAAGCATGTCTATTTCAAAAACGCTTGGATACCTTTCTTTCACATCATCTGTTTCGGCAGCTTGCATAGAAATGGCCAAGGGAGGACAGGAACGAGCACACAACCCACAGGCTACGCATCTTTCTTTACCACTCTCTGCAACCAATACGGGTCTACCTCTAAATTCGGCTCCCAGTATCACTTTTTCCTCAGGATACTGCAAGGTCACTGTTTTCCGAAACATGTGTCGGAAAGTGAACCACATCCCTTTGAAAATCTCAGGGAAATACAATTTATGGCTAAAACTTAGCTTTCTCTCGTCTTTTCTGGCAGAAATTACACCCATGATTCAGTAATTAGAAGGTTAAAATTAAGGCAGGAAAGCCGTATAACAAAAGAAACTGTGGATTTATTTATAATCTGCCTTCTCTTCTGCAAAAATTTCCCGCACTGGCGTAACTTGCAACATGAAAAATATGCCCGATTTTACTCGAATAAAAGCAATAGTGATGGATGTGGATGGGGTGCTGACCGATGGGTCTATACAGGTATTAGAAAATGGGGATCAGATCAGAGTGATGAATATCAAAGACGGATACGCCCTTCAACTTGCCGTAAAATCCGGTTACACTCTGGCGATAATCTCGGGGGGACGCTCACAAGGTGTGGTTTCCCGACTCAAAGGACTTGGTATTCAACATATTTATATGGGTTCAGGGGAAAAACTACCCGTATTCAAACAATTTCTGAAAGAAAGCGGACATTCCCCAGAAGAAACAATCTATATGGGAGATGATATGCCGGATTTACCAGTAATGGAATTTACCGGAATTTCAATCGCTCCTGCAGATGCTGCTGAGGATATTCTGAAAGTCGCTCAGGTTGTTACCCAAAAACCTGGAGGCAAGGGTTGTGTGCGAGAAGTAATTGAGCAGGTAATGAAGCAGCAGGGCAAGTGGGAAGCAAGTGATTCGTTTATCTGGTAATGCCTTACAGACTATTTACTGATACCAAAATTCTGTTCAAATTGAGCAGACCCCTCAACCTAGGCATTGCAGCTCTGGTATTGATAGAATCCTTATGGCTTACCGCTGGAAAAACTTTTGTACCCTTTCATGAATCTCTGACCTGGCTCTTAATTCTCTTGACAATCCTCGTTATGGCAGCTGGTTACTGGATAAATGATTTATTCGATTATCGAATCGACCTAATCAATAAGCCTAACAGAACCTATATCCCAGCTAAAATATCCGCCAAGAAAGTTTGGACAGCCTGGTTTGCTACCTGGATTTTCATTTCAATTCTAGCTTCACTTTTCCCCGTAAGAATTCAACTGATTCTACAAGGTTGCTGGATATTGTTGTTTCTTTATGCGCGATACTTTAAGAGGAAACCTGCCATTGGAAATCTGATTGTTGCAACTTTAGGTGCTGCATTGGTTCTGACTGCCTCGGCTTGGATTTACAGTCTGAGTTTTACGGTGCTTTGCCTAGCTATCTTTTCGTTTGAAGCCACCCTCATTCGGGAAATATCCAAAGATGTGGAAGACTTGAAAGGAGATCTAAAATTCCACCTTTCAACACTCCCTATTTTAATAGGCCTCAATGCTACAAGAAACTTGTTGGCTTGGGTCTATGCCGTATTCCTAGCATCCTGCTTAATTCCTATTGTGGTAGATTATTGGATATTTCACAAAGTCAATCTTACCTTTATTCTGATTTTACTGACTCTGGTTATTGCACCCTGCATTCGATTGATTTTCTTACTAGGGAGGGCAACGCAACCAGAAGATTATGGCAAGATGAGTGCTTTGCTGAAAGCCGTAATGTTAGGGGGCATGATTGCCCTTGCCTTTTTATAAGACACAAAAACTCGCCTGAAAATTTAAACCAAATTGTGAAACACCTTTTGGACATCTTCGTCCTGCTCAATTCGATCAATCAACTTAAGAACCTCTTGAGCTTGATCTTCTGGCAGCTCAACTGTATTTTGCGGAATCCATTCTAATTCAGCACTCAAGGGACTTATTTTCCTTTCCTCCAAAGCATGCTGAAGATTACCAAACTGATTGAATGGGCAGCGTAGTACTAAAACTTCTTCTCCATTTTCCCCTGTACTCTCTCCCAGTTCATCCAAACCTGCATCTATGAGTTCTAGCTCCAGTTCTTCCATGCTCAAACCTTGAGGGAGTAATTTAAAAACACCCATTTTATTGAACTGAAAACTCACGCTACCACTAGTGCCAAGACTACCTCCCTGTTTATTAAAATAAGATCTAAGGTTGGCAACCGTTCGTTGATTATTGTCGGTTGCCGTTTCAATAACTAGGGCTACCCCATGTGGACCATACCCTTCGTAGAGTATTTCCTCATAGTTATCCATGTCTTTCCCTTGAGCTCTTTTAATGGCCGACTCAATTTTATCTTTAGGCATGTTAACGCTTTTGGCGTTTTGCATGCATCGCCTTAGAGCTGAATTATTGGCGGGATCTGGCCCCGCCGCTTTTACGGCAACGGCAATGTCCTTGCCTATACGGGTAAATTGCTTGGCCATGCGATCCCATCGGGCAAACATGGTAGATTTTCGGGTTTCAAATATGCGTCCCATGATTTGAAGTATATTCTTTTGGTTTGGAGGGCAAAGTTAATCGGAAAAAGAAATTCCTCCGGCACAGGTATAATGTTTCAGGAGGAATCTCAGAGAAATTATAATATGATACCCTTAATTATCATAAACAATTAAGCAATTGGGCATTTTCTTGCGCAAGGCCGTTACATCTTCTGCAGGGATTTTATTCCCACATAACACCAATAACTTGAGTTTTTTTAAGGCTCCGATTTCCTTGGGCAACTCAGAGATAGAATTGTCCAATCTCGAAACTACTACCTCTTCTTTATACTGTATTTTATTTTTGTAATAATACTCCCATCCCCCTGCTACTTCTTTATCTAATTTCTTCTTTTTGGCTTCGCTAGGTGGCTCGTCATTTAAGGTGGTTGAGGTAATGGTGTAAGAATCTCTGAAACCAAGGTCTAAAACCTGAAGATTTTTCATCTTACTCAGGAGTTTGCCATCTAATTGGCGGTTAGTTAGGCCTTTGGCACAAAGATTTAACCATTTCACACTGTCAGGCTTATAAGGCCCCAGATAGGTCAGGTCATTAAATTCCCGAAGACCCGCAGTATATTTCTTATAAATGCTGTCCACACAGGTTACAACAGAATCTCGGGTGGTCTCTTTTGTAAGACCAGCTTTTTCTGGCGTACCTTTTGGTCCAGGCATGAAAGCGAAGATCAGACAGGTTAAGGGGAATACGAAAAGTAAAATTTTCAGACGCATGTCTTTGGCGAACGAATTAAGTTTGAGCACAAATATACAAAAATCAAGCATGCCACGCTGTGTTCCGTACAGGTATCCAACAGATTGTGTATCTTTGCACGAAATTGACCGAATATGAAGCGTATTCTGCTGCTTTCTTTCATTTTACTTACTGTCGGCATTAATAGCCTGAAGGCTCAGATTGATGCACCCTATATACCAGAAGATCCAGGACCCATCCCTAAAGAAAGGCTGGTTACGGAAAAATGGTTCTATGGCATCAAAGAAGCGCTTTCAGTTGACCCCGCCACAGTTTATAAAATGTCCCTCAGGGGTAATAAAATCAAACGATTGACGCCTGAAATTGGGCAACTATACAATCTGCAAATTTTGATTCTCAGCAATTGCAAACTGAAACAATTGCCGGATGAAATCTCTAAACTTAAAAACCTGCAAGAATTAAATATCTTCAACAATCGTCTGGTTACACTTCCAGAAGGTCTCGGTTCTTTGCGCAATCTGGAAGTTTTTCTTGCAGCCAAAAATAGATTAATCTACCTCCCCTCTTCCATTCGTACTTTAGAACATCTGCACCGAATGGACATTTCTTACAATAACCTCAGTCCTAATGATATTGAGGAATTGGTTGAGGCTCTTCCGGATTGTAAAATCTCCTATTAATTTACGCTGAAAAAGGCAAATAGCTATTTTATTCTACTCCTAACGGTAATCTGTTTGAGTGGAATTTCCCCTAATGTACTTTTAGGTCAAAATAAAGCCAGTTACAATGATTATTTAAAATGGATTGGCAATTGGCGTTTAACTCAATCCGGAGAGGAAAAAACTCCTGAGATACAAGAAATATGGACAAGGAGTAAAAATGGAATCCTAGAAGGGAAATCCATCCAAATAAATCCAGAAAGCGGAGATGTTTTGATTTTAGAAGAACTTCGAATTCAGAAAAAGGGAAAAAAAATCTTTTATCAAGCAGAGGTTCCCAATCAAAACAAGGGTAAATCCATTTATTTTCATCTCACACTCCAAGACAGCAATTCATTCACATTTGAGAATATAACACATGATTATCCTCAAATAATACACTATGAGTTCAGTAATGAGGAGGAAATGAGCGTTACCTTATCAGCTCCGAGCAACAAAAAATCAACCAATCAACAGACATTAAAATTTAGAAAAAATCTTTCTTTCACCCAACCAGATTAAATCAATTATCAGGGTTGTTTATCCAAAACTCCCGAAAAAGACACTTTTACCTCTTCCGAGATATTTTGCCCTACAGCTGAAGGGATTTTAACTTTATGATCCTCGAGCTTCACCCCAAACTCAGAGGCTACCCTAACTTTTCCTTCGCCATCTACTGTAAGATTGCAAGGAATTTCGCGTTGCTGAGTAATACCATGAATGGTAAGGTCCCCCTTTACAATTGCCTGCATCGTCCCTGGAGTTCCCAACTTAAATCTTTCTTTGTCAATAAAAGACCCCGTAAAAGTTGCAACAGGAAATTTGGGGCTCTCCAAATAGTTTTCATTAAAATGCTCCTGCATTAGGGATTTATCGAATTTGAACCCCACAATTTTAATGACCACTTTGATGGTATTAGTAGTAGTAGATACTAAAACCCCCACTTCCTGATTGATGGCCTCTATATCTTCCAACGGAGCATGAGAGAAAAACTTCACCTCAGCAGACCTTGTGCTAAAAGTTTGCGCATCTGCTAAGTGAAGCAAACCCATTAAAAACAGTAGTAGAAATAGTTGAACCTTATTCATTTTTAATCAACGAAATGGTTTAAGTTAAAGTACAGACAACATTTCAAAATCATTGCAAACCAGGAATAATAGCGGTTACCTGTATTTGAGTAGCGTTTGGCAAATCCAATATAGAACGATTAACTGGTTGAATTCCAAATTGACTTAAAGAAAATCCACCCACAAGGTTAAAACGAATTTCACCCGTGCGAATCACATCAATAGTACCGGTTAATGTACCGGGAATAGATATCCCTTTCCAACTCCAATTTCCCTGACAGCTCACATTTCGAACCCCTGGAATTTCTAAATTCTGCTCTCCTTGGAAGGTCATTATTCCATCGAAATGAGCAGATTTATGATTGGTGTCATCCATATACTCTGTTAGGAAGACATTTCTTTGAGCCGTATCACTCCAAGAAAAAGCACTTGGATATATAACTAGATTCAATTGATTGGTACCTGGAATCAATTGAAGGCCACAAGATGCGTTCTGTGAGCTTAATCCTGGCCATTGCAGAGTAGTTCGTGCATTCTTAGCTGCATACCGACTAAACGATTGCTGGCCGTAAGAAAAGTGCAATGAGGAGAACAGAAGGAGCAAGCAAAACAAGGGATAGAATTTCATGTTTCAGTATTATTTTGGATAGATACTTAAAATTACAACAATTATTCCACAATCGTGATCTTCACCATATTGGTCAATTTTCGGGCATGCATAGGCATACTGGCGGTATTGACCACAAACTCACCGATTTTCAAAAGCCCCTTGTCTTTTAGAAATCTTGCTAAATCAGCAATCGTTTCATCTGTACTGACAAACCCATCATAATAAAAAGCGGTTACCCCCCAAAGCAAGTTCAACTGGTTAAGTATAGCCCTATTGTCAGAAAAAATATAAATAGGAGCCTGAGGACGACATTTAGACAAGTGGAAAGCTGTGTAGCCGGATCGAGTCATTGCCACCAGAGCAGATGCCCCTATTTCTTGAGACAAACGAACAGCATTCATGCAAACGGCATCGTTCACCCAGGTAGGAGAAGATTTGTCAACCTGCATATTTCTGAAATAGATTTGTTCTTCTCCTTCCATTGAGTCCATGATTTTTTGCATGCTTCGTACCACCTCCACCGGGTATTTCCCGACGGAAGTTTCTCCAGATAACATAAGTGCGTCCGCTCCATCTAGTACGGCATTTGCCACATCATTGGTTTCCGCTCGAGTGGGTCGGGCATTTTCAATCATAGACTCCATCATTTGCGTAGCCACAATCACTGGCTTAGCCGCCATATTGCATTTTCTGACTATACTTTTTTGCCAAAAAGGAACTTCTTCCATTGGGATTTCCACGCCCAGATCCCCTCGGGCAACCATAATGGCATCCGAAGTTTGAATAATAGCATCAATATTTTCAAGTGCCTCTGGCTTTTCAATTTTGGAAATTACCCGAGATATACAGCCTCTTTTTTTCAGGAATGTTTTTAGATCCTGCACTTCCTCGGCAGTTCTAACAAAAGAAAGTGCAATCCATTCCACCTGGTTTTTAATTGCGAATTCCACATCAAGCCAGTCTTTGGGCGTTATACTAGGTAAAGATATTTTGGTGAATGGGAGATTCACGCCTTTTTTGCTCCCAATTGCGGAACCTGTAACTACCTTGAGCTTGACTAAGTGGTTTTTGTCGGTTTCAATAACTCTTAAATCAACCTTTCCGTCATCCACCAAAACCATATCACCTGGATTTACATCACGGGCAAATGTTTCGTACACCATAGGGAGAATGTTTCCATTTTGTTCTTTGTGATGGGTAGATAAGAAAACTTCGTCGCCGGCCTGAATGGGAAAGGGCTTCTCCATTTTCCCGATTCTAATTTTGGGACCCTGCAAATCAACCAATACACCTACATTGGTTTGGAGTCTGAAATTAATATCCCGAATCAGATTGAGCGTTTCCTGATGCTCTTCATGGGTACCATGAGAGAAGTTGAGCCTACAAATATCCAATCCTTCTCGAATCATTTCTTCGAGGACTGCGGGTTGGGAAGTAGCTGGCCCCATGGTGCACACCATTTTGGTTCTTCGAAAATCGCTTCGGTTCTTTTTGGGCATAATTGAGATTATTGAGGTAGGGTAAGGTTAAGTGCTAAGGAATATTACTGCGGAGAAAGCTTTAGAAGCTTTTAACTGATTTAATAACATATCCGTTTCGGGAAGTCCTTCTTTTTTTTCTGATTCTATTTCTAAAATGAAGTGAAAGCCTTTAAGATGGGTCATTTCTGCCATTTGAATAGTCATGAGACGATATTCTCGCCAAGCATGATGATAAGAATAGATCATTTCTTCCGGACTTTTTTCCAACTCGGACAATTTTTCTAAACTTTCTTCAGGATTTAAGAAGGATTTCTCCAAAATAGGAGGGGAAAAAAGAGCCAAGTCAATTCCTAAAGCCTGATTAATCTCCCAGCAGGCCTTCCAAATTCGAAAAGGAGCACTGAGGGCGAATCTCATTTGGGCAGGACCTCTCCCAGGCTTAAAAACAATATTCTTCATTTCTCAGGGCAATATTAGTTTATTTGAGGGATTGAAACGATAGGATAGATATTAATTTTTGATTTTCAATTAATTAGGAAACATTATTGTAAGAAAAATAAAAAAAGTAATAAATATCCCTTGAGGGAATCCTTAGATTTTCTGATGTGAAGAGTAAAAAGTTATTATATTTGTCCGGTTTTTGAAGAATCCAAAAATAGTAAACCTTATAAAAACAGTCTTATCATGTCTGAAATCGCAGAAAAAGTAAAGTCAATCATTGTTGACAAGTTGGGTGTAGAATTGTCCGAGGTAACTCCTGAGGCCAGTTTTTCGAATGATTTGGGTGCAGATTCACTCGATACCGTAGAGCTCATCATGGAATTCGAGAAAGAATTCAACATCAGTATTCCTGATGAAGCCGCCGAGAAAATTGCTACGGTAGGTGACGCAATCGAATATCTAGAAAACAACAAGCACTGATAGATGCCAGGTAAAAGAGTTGTTGTCACCGGCTTAGGGGCATTAACTCCTTTGGGCCTGGATGTTCCTTCATTCTGGCAAAGTTTGCTAGATGGAGTCAGCGGGGCCGATTACATCAAAGGATTTGACGCTGAAAAATTTAAAACCAAATTTGCCTGTGAACTGAAAGGCTTCTCAGCTGATAGTTATATTGACAAAAAGGAAGCCAGAAAAATGGATCCTTTTTGTCAGTATTCTATCGTTGCCGCTGACCAGGCAATGGCAGATGCCAAATTAAATCTGGATACCATTGACAGACACCGGTTTGGCGTCGTCATGGGTTCTGGAATTGGCGGTTTGCAAACTTTTTATCAGGAAGTAAGGGATTTCTCCTTAGGAGATGGTACTCCAAGATTCAATCCCTTTTTCATTCCCAAAATGATTATCGACATTGCGCCAGGTCATATTTCAATCAAATATGGCTTGAAGGGTCCTAATTATTCCAGTGTTTCAGCTTGTGCTACTGCCTCTAATTGCATCATTGATGCCTTTATGCTAATCAAGTCTGGCTATGCAGACCTAATGCTTTGTGGCGGATCTGAAGCAGCAGTTAACCAAGCTGGTATTGGTGGCTTTAATGCCATGAAAGCATTATCAGAAAGAAATGATGATCCTAAAACAGCCAGTCGACCTTTTGATAAAGACCGTGATGGATTTGTGTTAGGAGAAGGTGCCGGTTGTCTCCTACTTGAAGATTATGACCACGCAATCGCTCGTGGAGCAAAGATTTATGGCGAATTATGTGGCGTGGGCCTTTCTGCCGATGCTCATCATATTACAGCCCCTGCTCCGGATGGAGAAGGTGCTCGAAATGTAATGCGTCAAGTGTTGAAAGATGCCTTGCTTCAAGCCCAAGACATTGATTATATCAATGTACATGGCACCTCCACGCCATTAGGAGACATTGCCGAGACGCGTGCGATCAAAGATGTTTTTGGCGAGCATGCTCCTAAATTGAATATCAGCTCGACCAAATCTATGACAGGACATTTGCTGGGCGCCGCGGGTGCAATTGAAGCAATTGCTGCCATTTTGGCCACTCACCACGATATTGTTCCGCCAACCATCAATCATTTTAATGATGATCCGGATTGTGATTTGAACTACACTTTTTTCAAACCTGCCAAAAGAACAGTGAATTACGCTATCAGTAATACTTTTGGTTTTGGAGGTCACAACACATCCTTACTTTTTGGTAAGGTTAACCCCTGATTTCTTCTGGCATTCACTTCCTTCATCGGATATTTCAAGATGCAGCTGGAAGGCAAAGATTCCTTCCGTGCTAAGATTTATCGAATTACCGGAATGGTACCCGATGAACTTAGATTGTATCGTTTGGCGCTCCGGCATAGTTCTACCGTTAAGGTCAAACAAATGGGAGCCCATGAAAGCTATGAAAGACTGGAGTTTTTAGGAGACGCAGTGTTGGGCATGATCGTAGGAGAGCAATTGTATAAATTGTATCCCATAAAAGGGGAGGGCTTTTTAACAGAAATGCGATCCAAAATTGTGAATAGAGGCTCATTGTCGGACATTTCGCGCAAGATGGGAATTCCAGATTTAATTGAATATGACCAAAAAAGTATGGGTCATTCGATTGCTCGAACTATGGGAGGCGATGCCCTAGAGGCTCTTATTGGTGCCATCTATCTGGACCGGGGATATTTCAAAACCCGGCGCTTTGTTTTAGATAAAATTTTATCTAGAAATTTTTCTCTCAGAGATTTAGAAACTCTAGAGGTAAATTACAAATCCCGGATTATGGAATATGCACGAAGGCAAAAATGGGATGAATTAGAATTTGTCACCTTTGAAGAGGGAAATGAAGGAAGAGGAAAAGTGTATAAAGTAGAAGTTCGAAATGGATTGATCGTATTAGGCGTAGCTTCCGACCCTAAGAAAAAAATTGCCGAACAAAAAGCAGCAGAAGTTGCATTGGCTTTACTGAATCAAACTACAGCAGTAGCAAAATAAAATAGTAAGCCCTAAGTATTCAAACAGCCTAGTCTTGCTTGCATCTAATTTCTAGATAACTTGCTCATAATTCGAGTCAATAATCTTGTTTAGTCATTCTTGTAACTTTGCACCTAGGGATAAATTTCGACTAATCGATTTATTCCAACTGCCATTTTCCAAAATGGCAAACCGAGGTGTCCTTATAATTTGGATTGCGTTTGCTGTATTATACGGTTGGTTTTCTGCTCAAAGGCAGGTAGATCATGGAGACTTATATGTCTTCTATATTTCTGGGATTCGCTTTATTACAGGTGAATCCTTGTATGCAGGGAAAGCTTCCGGACTCACTTTTATGTATCCCCCCTTTGCGGCAATGGTACATCAAATATTAGCCCTATTTAGCCTGAAAACTGCCTCAGCATTGTTCTCTGCTTTTAATTTTGTGTTTTTAGGAATTAGTATTCTTTTCTCTTGGAATTGGTTTCTATTGAGATGGCAAGTCACTTCATTGACAATCATACTGGCTTGGCTTCTCAGTGGGTTCTATTTTTTTTTAAATCTCGAATTGGGTCAGAATAATATTTTCCTGTTCGTATTCACCCTTTTGGCCTTAGAGCTTTGGTTAAGAGGTAAGTTCTTCTATGCTGGAATGCTACTCAGTTTCGTAGTTTTATTCAAACTAACCGCTTTGTTCTTATTGGGGTGGATGATTCTTCGAGGAAATCTTAAGTTTCTAATAGGAATAGGAGCCAGCATAATTCTTTGCTTGATTTCACCAATACTTTTCCGAGGGATAGAACAGAGTATCCAGGACTGGAAAGACTTCTACCTGTATTTCTTTCGATTTATGCTTGCTGGTCATGTATATACTGATTTAAGAAATCAGAACCTCGCTGCTACTGTAATTCGGCTATTGTGTGAGCCCACTGGAAAATATCCGCATGCAATAGTGAATTTTTATTCTCTTCCGATAATAGAGATAAAAAGTTTGGTTCGGTATTTTCAATACGGAGTCATCATTTTAGTATCCGGCTGGATGATAGTAAGAAGAGTACAACAACTACCCTTCACCTTGGCAGAACCAACCCTGTTTTTATGTTTATCCCAATTATTTTCTGGTCTCACTTGGAATCAGCATTTGGTAATACTTCTTCCGGTATCTATTATTCTTGTTACGGAACTTCGGAAGGGAATTTCCTTTCAAAACAGCCTATTTCTTATTATTCTGATAAGCGGGTCATTGAGTGCAAAATTATTTTTAGGAACCCAAATTCAATTTTATGCGTATTCAGTCGGATTATATACTTGGATACTATTTGCCTCTGCACTTTTTCTGACATGGCTAATTATAATACAGGATAAATCAGCCTTATTAAAAATACCCTATGAGTTTAACTACGCTGCTATTCAGGGTGGGATTGATGGTCGGAATTCTACTGATCATTGATCTATACGCCTATCAGGGAATAAAATTTCTCACAGCTAACATATCCAATACCCGTTGGAAAATGGGAATAAGAATTGGATATTGGGCAATCACAGCAGGTTTCCTTATTTTGACAGCCTCTTTATTTTTTGTTCCTGGGGCAAAGAACGGGCCTTCAAGCAAGCTTGTGACGAGCACCTTTGGTTTTTTTGTGCTGGCCTATTTACCCAAATTGGTATTTCTATCATTTCTCTTAATTGATGATATTCAGATTTTAGTTCGATTCCTAGGAGGAAGATTATTGGGTTTGGCCAATGCTTCGTCACACCCTGACATGATTCACTATTCAGGCATGACAAGGTCGGAGTTTATTGTGAAGGCGGGTGTTTTGGTTGCGGCAATCCCATTTGTTTCAGTAGCCTATGGGATTCTGAAAGGAAGATATGATTACAAGATTCGTCGGGTGAAGATACCGATACTCAATTTACCAAAGGAATGGGAGGGATTTCGGATAACTCAACTATCCGATATACATGCTGGAAGTTTAGACGACAAGGCTGCAGTATTAAGAGGAATAGAAATGGCAAATTCGGAAAAGGCTGACATAATTTGTTTCACAGGAGATTTAGTCAATAATAAGGCGGAAGAAGCAGAGCCATTCTTGAAAATATTGAGTAAACTACAGGCTCCTATGGGAGTGTATTCAGTATTAGGGAATCATGACTATGGCGATTATGTGCGGGATTGGAAGCCTGGAGAGAAGGAGGCAAATTTCAAGCGATTACTTCATCTACAGAAGGAATTTGGTTGGAATTTACTCTTAAATGAACATGTTATTTTAGAAAAAGAGGGAAGCAGACTAGCGCTCATTGGTATTGAGAATTGGGGGGCAAAAGGAGGGTTTGCACGCTATGGCAATTTAAAGCAAGCCATAGAAGGGATAGACCGAGCAACCGTACCGGTTCAGATTTTACTGTCGCATGATCCCTCTCATTGGGATGCTGAAGTTCGGCAATCCTATCCAGACATACAATTGACTTTATCCGGTCATACACATGGATTTCAGTTTGGCATTGAAATTCCCGGATTTCATTGGAGCCCGGTACAATATGTTTACAAGCAATGGGCTGGATTATATACAGAAATCAAGCAGCATCTTTATGTGAATCGTGGCTTTGGCTTTATTGGATTTCCGGGTAGGGTTGGGATATTACCAGAGATAAGTGTATTGGAACTTACTCGGGCTTAAATATTCAGAGTTAAATACAGAATATTTACCTGTAATTTAGCAGGATCTATTTATCTTCTTGTTTATGCAACAGCCAATTATACTTCCTGTCAATGGGCACCATCCTCAAATAGGAGAAAATGTATTCATCGCACCAAACGCCACCATCGTTGGGGAAGTGATTATCGGAAATAACTGTTCTTTTTGGTTTAATACTGTCGTTCGGGGAGATGTTCATCGAATAGAGATTGGACAAAATAGCAATATTCAAGATGGGGCGATTCTGCATTGTACCTACCAGAAAGCGGCCTTGAAGATTGGGAATGAAGTATCCATTGGTCATGGTGCAATTGTTCATGGATGCACCATTCACGACAGAGTATTGATTGGGATGGGGGCAAAAGTATTGGATCACGCTGTAATCGAATCTGAAGTCATTATTGCAGCTGGGGCAATTGTGTTAGAGAATTTTCACGCAGAATCAGGATATCTTTATGCTGGAATTCCTGCCCGAAAAATCAAGCCCTTAACTGATGCTCAAAAGGAACTATTGAAGCGAACAGCCAATAACTATATACTTTATAGTTCCTGGTTTACAGATAACGAATAATCGTATTTAACCTCTGAGTTTATCTAATAAATTACTCAGAATATCTGCATCGTTCTCTGTCAAGTTTGCAAAACGAACATTTTCCCCTTCCAAAGCTTCATCTATTTTTGCCAGTAAATCTAACCCTTTAGGAGTAATGGAGATATTGGTTTGTCGTTTATCTAACTTAGAGGGACTTCTGCGAACCAGTGCTTTGTCTTCCAATTTATCTACTAAACGGGAGGCATTGGACATGCGATCTAGCATTCGTTCCTGGATATAGGCTACCGTAGCAAAACCCGGCTTGCGCCCGCGCAGAATTCGTAAAACATTATACTGCTGTGGGGAAAGTTCGAACGGCCGAAAAATATGTGTTTGTTCTAATTGCAACCATCCTGCAGTATATATAATATTGAGTATTGCCTTTTGATGGGACGATTTGAAACTTTTCTGATGTATAACTTCTCCTATATCCATAGAAAAACGATCCTGATGGGTGTATTTAACTTATTTATGTTATAGTTTAAACAACTATAACTTTTTGACCTTTTGAAAAAAATCATGAATATAGATTTAGGTTATGCGACATTATTTACGAACACTTCACTGATAAGTTCTGAGATTTCAGATATTTCTCCTTAAGAGTTGATTCAAACTAATATTAGTAAATTAAGGTTAAATTTCACAAAAACATCGCTCATTATACAAAAATAGGCATTTTCTTCCTGTTTAAATTTATTACCCAAAAATCTAATTGAAAGGAATATTTATAATTTTTGTTCGAAAATAGCATTTTACTGACAAAGTGTATTAAATTTGTCTAACGAAAGAATATCAAAAAATATGAAAAAGTATCCTCAATTAGCCTTGCTCATCCTGAGTATCGCACTTTCCTCTTTTACGGTTCAGCATCATCAGAAGGTTCAAAGTATTAAATCCATGCCTTTGAATTTTTTTAATAATCTTGACAGTCCGGCAGTAGGAATAAGTTATTCATTGGTCCCTAGAAATGTCAATGCTCCTTTTAGTGTATTCGTAGAAAAAATCCGTCAGGACAATAAATTGATTGGAACGATACATGATGGTAAGAAGAAGAACTGGGAGAAGGCCTCTTTGGTATATGAAATATCTTTACCCAACGGCACCAATATAGCCGAAGCCGCAGCTGAAACCAAAGACGCCCAAGAAGTTACTATTTGGACATTCCGCGACAACAAAAAACAAAAAGTGCCTATGTATAAAGGCACTCTAGAAATGGATTTAATAGTTGCTAAGTACCTTATCGAGAAAGGATATCTTTAAACGAATAGTTGTTCCATTCTTAATTTCCGGAATTCAAAGGTTTTTTTTAGCATTCTTCTAACCCAAAAATTTCCGCATAAAGCCCCTAAGAAACCGAGTGGAAGTCGATACTCTAATTCATCCAAAATGAGAGTACCGCCTTCCACTTGTTGTAAGGAGTGTTTATGCCTATACTCCGCGAAAGGTCCAGACATCTGCACATCAATAAAGTATTGATAGGGCACCCATTCTTCAATCTTTGCGACCCAAAATACAGGAATTCCGAATTGATGAAGTTTATACTTTAAAACAACACCTTGCTCAATTCTTTGTTTTGAAGATTCAACCACCTGAAATGCAGTTTCTGGCGGGGTGATTTTACTAAGATTCTCTGGAACACTAAAAAAATCGAATAGAACTTCTGGAGAAACAGGAAGAAATTGCTGGTCGGTATATTTAAAAAATTTGGCCATAATAATAGTACAGAAAAACGCGCAGTTAGGTTCAAATGGGTTTCATTCTGTTGGTTCAAGGGCGAATAAATTCAACTCATTTTTCCGGAAATAATTACTTAACTCATTCGTATATTAGCGAAAATTTATTCGGGTGAAAGGGCTAACCTTTGCTTCCATTTTGACTCGGTATTGCATAAGAAGTTGTGGATACCGACAGTTTTGACAGTGAGTCTTTGCTGTAATCTCAATTAACTAGGTCTTATTAAATGGGCCAAAGATTACATCATGAAAGCAACTATTAAACTAGAAGCGAATGCTACTTATCAGGTAAGTAAGCAAATCATTGCAAACAATCAGCATCATACTCTCACCGAGGTTGAGTGGATCACAAAAGAATTAACCCGAAATATCCAAAGGATTTTACTCCCGGTAGGCGATATTTTAGCCTTTTCGATTACCGGAAACAGGATAGAATATGTGGTTAGATTCTATTCGGAAGAAATAATCAGGAAAACACCGCGAAAAGTGAAGCATTTAAATCGGATACTTAGAGTATCGGAGCGGAAGGAGTATTTAAATGGCATGGACATTTGCCAAAAGGATAAACCCAATTGCCAGGGCATCTCGATTGATTCTATTCTAAAAAAGAAGTGCGCAAACTTCTTACAATCTTATGGTCGTTTATATAACCGGAAATTTAAGCGAGATGATAGGTTATCTAGAAGACTGTGTCATTTCCAAAAATTGGAGACTAAACGAGCCATCCAAGAGGCTATTCAATTAGTCCAGAATGCCCCTAGGGAAGATGGAGAGTACAATGACCTTAGTGTCTGTTACACAAGTAGCATCAATGAATCATCCGCTGTATTTCAGGCATGCATTAATTACCCAATGGTTCGGGATATACTTTTTAAAAAAACACCTAAAGGCATAAAAAAAGATTATTCGCTTTCGTTGAAATCAACACTCAGCAAAGAAAAACCATCGAAGAGAACCGTAAAAAAGCAAGATAATTCAAGACATAAGGTCGATGAGAGGATGTAGAATCATGTAGAAATAAAGGCATTTTCTGGGAGATTACTAAGCAGACCACAATTGAAAGGGTTTCCAACTTTAAAAAGGCAAGCGTCCCTTGACTTGGCAAGCGTCCCTTGGCTTGGCAAGCGTCCCTTGGCTTGGCAAGCGTCCCTTGACTTGGCAAGCGTCCCTTGACTTGGCAAGCGTCCCTTGTCTTGGCAAGCGTCCCTTGGCCTGGCAAGCGTCCCTTGGCTTGACAAGCGTCCCTTGACCTGGCAAGCGTCCCTTGACTTGGCAAGCGT
>JBEIHC010000035.1:0-24279 GCA_040381555.1 Bacteroidia bacterium | reverse complement strand
TATACCTACCCCATCTGCGTCATCTGCGTTATCTGCGTTATCTGCGGGAAATTAAACAATGCTCTCGTAAATTTCTCTCCCCTAATCCCCCCAAAAAAAATCAGCAAGCAACCTCTCCTAAAAACTATACCTACCCCATCTGCGTCATCTGCGTTATCTGCGTTATCTGCGGGAAATTAAACAATGCTCTCGTAAATTTCTCTCCCCTAATCCCCCCAAAAAAATCAGCAAGCAACCTCTCCTAAAAACTATACCTACTTCATCTGCGTCATCTGCGCCATCTGCGGGAAAGTAAAAAATGCTCTCGTAAATTTCTCTCCCCTAATCCCCCCCCAAAAAATCAGCAAGCAACCTCTCCTAAAAACTATACCTGCACCATCTTCGGGAAAGTAAACTTTCCAAAGTTTCCTTATGGATTTTCCTCCGCAAATAATCCTAGAGTAATTGAAGTAAATTCAACATGAGTGAACAAAACAACAAAATTTCTACAGCATCCAAACTTGATAAAAGTCAAGTCTATAGGGTGTCTAATTTTGTTTCCTTGCATTCCAATAATCCCCCTCATCTAATATCTTTATTAGGCCAACAGAGCCTTTCTCAGATTCCAACCTGCGGAGCATTCTACTCTTTTCCAGAATCTGCCATTCGGTATTACGAATCATAGAATCTTGTATATCTGGATGAGAATTGTAATAGTCCACCCAGATAGCGGGATTATGGTAGGCTATCAAGGCAAGCTTCTCCCCAAAGTACTCTGAAACCTCTGCATCATCGGTAAACAGGCTGCCAAACTCCAACAAATAAGGAAACAACTCTGGTAATCGTCCCCGCATCAATTGACTTGACAAATTATCCGTTAAAATGAACCGGGCATATTGAGGGTAATGATCATGATCCTCATATCGGCAACTACCCGAAGTATCTAATTTTTGAACCTTTAACAATGCGATACAATCTGAAACCATTGTCTCAATCTCCTTCACTTCCTTCCTCTGTTGAATTGCCTTATCCGTTTGACGAATCATATACATCAGTCGATTCAACCTCTCGCAAGAGGCTTGTGACTCCTCCTCCTGAGGACCTGGTACTGGAGTGCACCCGAACATACCGATTAGCAATAACACAATTTGTATCAAACCATAATTTCGGAAACTTAAACAGCCCTTAGCCATAACTTTTACTAAGTTGATTCGAATACTTTTAATGTTTTCACAAGAGGAATAATTAGAATCCTTCATAATAAAATAGTTTTAGTAAATAAAATTATTTATCAATTCTGAAGCCTGTCTTTCTCGCCCCGTTTTGTCTCATCCATTCTATTGCCAGACGGTAGCTATCCTTTCCTAATCCTGCAATTACTCCCTGACAGGAGGAGGCTGTGACGGAATGCCTTCTAAAGTCCTCCCTGCTATGGATATTACTCAAATGGACTTCTATCCGCGGAATACTTAAATCCAGCAATGCATCTGCGAGTGCCAGTGAATAATGAGAATATGCGCCCGGATTAATGATAATCCCATGAAATCCTTGTTCTTCGGCATCCTGAATCCAGTTGATCATTTCGCCTTCTGAATTGCTTTGACGATATTCCAATTCCAATTCCGGAAATTGAGGCCTAAGTCCATCCATGATTTTTTCGAATGTCTCCGTTCCGTACAATAATGGGTCACGCTTACCTGTTTTATTCAGATTGGGACCATTGAGTATGAAAATTTTCACCTTAATTTTAGTTATTTCACACAAAAGTACATCGAACAGGCAAGTGAAATGAATCTCTGGCCACTATTAAAAGATTATTCGGAATATATTCGCATCGAAAAAGGCTTGGCTGAGCACTCCAGGGATGCCTACCTGAGTGACCTCTACAGGTATCATGATTGGATGAGGCAATTTCATGCCGTCCAAAATCCTATTGAAATCCAAACTGAATGGCTTCGCCAATACCTGATTTTCCTAGCTGAGGAATGTTTTCTCGGACCAAGATCGCGTGCCAGAGCCCTTTCCGCAATTCGTTCTTTTCATCGCTTCCTGATACTGGAAAATTTAACAACTATTGACCCTGCAGAGTTGGTGGATAGCCCTAGGCTGAACCGAAAACTTCCCGTCGTCCTTTCCGTAGAAGAAATTGATACCTTGCTGGATACTATTGATATGTCCGATTCTTTAGGAATAAGAAATAGAGCCATGCTCGAAACCCTATATGGTTCAGGACTTCGAGTTTCCGAACTAGTAAATCTGCCTATTTCAGGACTCTATCTTGAGGAGGAATTTGTAAAAATACTCGGCAAAGGCAGTAAGGAAAGGTTGGTTCCCCTTGGTTCTTCTTCCATCAAATTTATTCGCCAATATCTTGAATTTGTTCGCCCTCAATGTCTCATCCAAAAAGGGGAGGAAGACATGCTCTTTCTCAATCGTCGGGGAAAAAGATTAACTCGAGTTTTCGTTTTTACTTTGATCAAGGAACTTTGTGTGACGGCAGGCATAAAAGCTTTAATCAGCCCACACACATTTAGGCATTCATTTGCAACCCATTTGGTAGAGGGTGGGGCAGACCTCCGTGCCGTGCAAGAAATGCTCGGTCATGCCTCTATTACTACCACCGAAATCTATACGCATCTCGATAGGGATTATCTCAAAGAAGTGCACACTTCTTTTCATCCCAGAAAGTAATTGTTTTTATCCCGCCTGAATATTGATCTACCCTAAACAGGACTTTACCTTAAGATCATTTCCCACAGTTTTAGAGCCGCAAATATCAACCCTCAATGCCTGCTTGGCAGGAATCCTGGAATTACCAATAAGTTTATTGCTTTCATATAGCAGATTCTCCTCTGAATCCCCACACACTTCTCTCCCTCCCCTGCAAATCCTTTTTTACAGTAACATCTTTATACCCATTTAGACTAAAAATTTCACTTACTCCGGACGCATACTTCTCATGTATTTCCACTACCAATTGCCCTCCAAGTTTGAGATGCTGCCTCCCTATTTCGCTTAGTTTTCGGTAAAATAGATAGGGATCTCCTGCAGGAGTAAATAACGCTAGGTGAGGCTCGAATGCACTCACTCTGCGGGACATTTCCCGAATCTCATTCGCGGGTATATAGGGAGGGTTCGACACTAATAAATCCAATTGATTCGGTAGAGCATGCTGCAATTGAAGAAGATTATCCTGAATAAAATGAACTTTCGCTCCGTTTTCCCGGGCGTTTTCTTTTGCTAATTCCAAAGCTCCCTCGCTTAAATCCAAACCCCAAACCTGCGAGCCTGGTATTTCTAAGCCTAGAGTACAGGCAATGCATCCACTTCCTGTTCCGGCATCTAATATTCGTAAATCAGGTCTATTTCGAGTTGCTCGAATTATTTCATAGCATATTTCCTCCGTTTCAGGCCTGGGAATAAGTACTTCCGGGTTTACATGATACCTACGGCCATAAAACCAACTTTCATTCAAAATATACTGGATTGGCTCCCCGCATTCAAGTCGTTTAACAGCATCCTTTATCTTATTTATTTGAATATCAGATAAATAGATTGATTCTGACATCTCCCAAACAATTGACTTCTGATCGAGAACCCATTCCAGTAACATTTTGGTAATAATTTTCCTTTCCGAGGTCTCAAATTGAGATGAAATTTCTGTCAAAATCCATTTTTGAACCAATTTTACAGGGCTGTTTTTTTCTATCATGGGCTAAAAGTAGGGGATATCTTGCTTATTCTCAAATGATGTCAACAAGTGTTGATATTATATCTTATTGATAATAAGTGTTTTAAAAAATAATTTAAACTTTTTTTCATCAAGACGAAAAAAATTGAAAACGAACCTTGACTGGTGATGCCTTCTTTATTAGTTTTGCAGTTCGCTTTTTTAGCGTAAAATTCATTTAACACACATTTATAAAACGATAATCAGATGCCTACAATACAGCAACTGGTAAAACATGGAAGAACCCGCAAAGTATGGAAGAGTAAATCTCCAGCTTTGAACAGCTGTCCGCAGCGCCGGGGAGTGTGCACTCGTGTGTACACTACTACGCCAAAGAAACCAAATTCTGCCTTGCGTAAAGTCGCTAGGGTAAAACTCTCCGGTGATGGTAAGGAAGTAAATGCCTACATTCCGGGAGAAGGTCACAACCTGCAGGAACACTCCATCGTGCTAATTCGCGGAGGAAGGGTGAAAGATCTTCCTGGGGTTAGATACCACATCGTGCGCGGTGCCCTTGATACTGCTGGTGTCAACGACCGTAAACAATCTCGTTCTAAATACGGAACGAAGAAAAATGCAAAACCAGTCGCTAAAAAGAAATAATCGCCTGAGCGTAAATATTTTATGAGAAAATCCAGAGCCAAAAAAAGACAGGTAATTCCAGATCCAAAGTTCCATAGTGAACTGGTAACCCGTTTCGTGAATAACCTCATGTATTGCGGAAAAAAATCTACAGCATACGCGATTTTTTATGATGCATTAGCATTGGTAGAAAAAAAATCTGAGCAACCAGGTTTAGAAATTTTTAACACTGCGCTTAATAATGTTATGCCAGTTGTGGAAGTAAAAAGTCGCAGGGTAGGGGGCGCAACTTTTCAGGTGCCTACCGAAGTGCGTCCTGATAGAAGATTAGCTATTGGAATGAAATGGTTAATCGCTTACTCTCGTAAACGCGGTGAAAAAACAATGATGGAAAGACTCGCAGCAGAATTCGTTGCAGCTTCCAAGGGTGAAGGTGCTTCTGTCAAGAAAAAAGAAGATACCCACAAAATGGCCGAAGCAAACAAAGCTTTCTCTCACTTCAGATTCTAATCCAAACCTTCGGTTATGTCCTTACGCAAAGTTGACCTTCAGCACACAAGAAACATCGGCATCATGGCTCACATTGATGCTGGAAAGACTACTACCTCAGAGCGCATTCTGTATTATACAGGTGTTGTACATAAAATTGGTGAAGTTCACGAAGGAGCCGCTACCATGGACTGGATGGAGCAGGAGCAAGAAAGAGGGATTACTATTACCTCTGCGGCAACAACCACTTTCTGGAAATACAGTTTTAACGAAGAGTTCTATAAAATTAATCTAATCGATACACCAGGTCACGTAGATTTCACCGTTGAGGTGGAAAGATCTCTCCGTGTACTCGATGGTGCTGTTGCTCTTTTCTGCGCGGTAGGTGGGGTGGAACCTCAATCGGAAACAGTTTGGCGCCAGGCAACAAAATACAATGTTCCTAGAATCGCATTCGTAAATAAAATGGATCGCCCCGGTTCTGATTTCTTCAGCGTGGTGAAACAAATTCAAGAAAGATTACATGGCAACCCAGTTCCCCTTCAGGTACCAATTGGTGCCGAAGAAACTTTTAGAGGTGTCGTTGATTTGATTGAAAATAAAGCCATCGTCTGGAACGAAGCAGATCAGGGTATGACTTTCACAGAAATCGAAATCCCCGCTGATATCGCTGAGGAAGTAAAAGAGTGGAGAGCAAAACTCGTGGAGTCCGTAGCTGAATACGATGACAACATGATGGAGAAATTCTTCTCAGATCCTGATAGCATCACCAAAGACGAACTTATGGTAGCCATTCGTAAGGCGACCATTGATATGAAAATTACACCTGTCATGTGTGGTTCTGCCTTTAAAAATAAAGGCGTACAAACTATGCTGGATGCAGTTATCTCTTATCTGCCTTGCCCATTGGATGTACCTGCAATTGAAGGTCGCCATCCTCAAACTGATGAAGTACTTACTCGTGAAGTTTCTTCAGATGAGCCCTTCACAGCTCTTGCATTTAAAATTATGACAGATCCTTATGTGGGTCGCCTCGCTTTCTTCCGGGTTTATGCCGGACAGTTAGAAGGAGGGTCGTATATCCTGAATGCCAGAACAGGAGATAAAGAAAGAATTAGTCGTTTGTTGCAGATGCATGCCAACAAACAAAATCAAATTGATAAGGTAGAAGTAGGGGATATCGCAGCAGCTGTAGGATTCAAAAATATTCGTACAGGTGATACCCTTTGCCATGTTGATCATCCAATTGTCTTGGAATCCATGTCTTTCCCTGAGCCCGTAATTGAATTAGCGGTAGAACCAAAAACTCAGGCAGATGCCGATAAAATGTCTAATGCATTAGCTAAGCTGGCTGAAGAAGATCCTACTTTCCGGGTTAAAACGGATGAAGAATCTGGTCAAACTGTTATTGCTGGAATGGGTGAACTTCACCTTGAAATCCTTGTCGATCGTATGCGTCGCGAGTTTAAAGTAGAAGTTAACGAAGGTCAGCCTCAAGTGGCGTATCGCGAGGCTATCACCAAGAATGTTTCTCATCGTGAGGTATATAAGAAACAAACGGGGGGTAGAGGTAAATTTGCTGATATACAAGTTGAGTTTATTCCGGGTGAAGTTGGAAAAGGATTTGAGTTCTTAAATGAAATTAAGGGTGGTTCCATTCCAAAAGAATTCATCGGACCAGTTGAAAAAGGTATAAAAGCAGCTATGAACGAAGGGGTGTTGGCAGGTTTCCAATTGCTCGATCTTAAAGTTCGTCTGTATGATGGTAGTTACCATGATGTGGATTCAGATGCCCTTTCATTTGAATTGGCTGGTCGTTATGCCTATCGCGAAGCTTGTTCTAAAGCAGCTCCAATTATTCTCGAGCCAATCATGAAAGTAGAAGTGGTAACTCCAGAAGAATATATGGGTTCTGTTGTAGGGGATTTGAATCGTCGACGGGGTCTAATTCAGGGAATGAATTCCCGTGGAAATGCGCAAGTCGTGAATGCCCTAGTACCTCTTTCTGAAATGTTTGGCTATGTAACTCAGTTGCGTACCTTATCTTCCGGAAGAGCCTCCTCAACCATGGAGTTTGCCAAATACGAACCTACTCCTCGTAATGTGCAGGAAGAAGTTGTTGCAAAAGTTAAAGGAGTAAAAGCCTAAGTTCTTTCAAACATGAATAATAAAATAAGAATCAAACTCAAGTCCTACGATCACACTCTGGTTGATAAATCAGCTGAGAAGATTGTAAGGACCGTAAAGTCCACAGGTGCTGTGGTGAGTGGTCCAATTCCCCTACCAACACATAAAAGTGTTATCACGGTGAATCGTTCCCCCCATGTGAATAAAGAGTCTCGGGAACAATTCCAAGTCTGTTCCTACAAAAGACTGATTGATATTTTCAGCAGTAGTTCCAAAACCGTTGATGCGCTCATGAAATTGGAATTGCCAAGCGGAGTAGATGTGGAGATTAAAGTTTGAGTTGTCCTAAAGTAGATTTAACATGCCAGGATTAATAGGGAAAAAGCTGGGAATGACCAGTGTATTCACAGAAGATCGTAAACTCGTTGCCTGTACCATCGTAGAAGCAGGACCTTGTGTAGTCACTCAAGTGAAAACGCAAGACTCAGATGGTTATGAGGCCGTACAAATCGCCTTTGGCGATAAAAAAGAAAAAAATACGCCAGCTCCACTTATTGGACATTTCAAAAAAGCAGGCACAACCCCTAAACAAAAAGTAGCCGAGTTTACTGGCTTCGATGAAGGGATTACTGCAGGTACGGAATTGACTGTCAATATGTTTGAAGAAGGGGATTTTATCGATGTCGTTGGAACTTCAAAAGGTAAAGGCTTTCAAGGGGTTGTTAAGCGTCACGGATTTGGTGGAGTAGGAGGGCAGACTCACGGTCAGCACAACCGCCTCAGAGCACCAGGTTCTATGGGAGCATCCTCATATCCTTCCCGAGTATTCAAAGGAAAAAAACTTGGTGGTCGAATGGGCTCTGATCGTGTCAAGGTCATGAACCTTAAGGTACTGAAGGTAATGGCAGACAAAAATGTAATCCTCGTTTCCGGTGCAATCCCGGGTTCCATCGGATCATTCGTATTCATTGAAAAGTAATCATGGAAATAGTAGTTCATAATACACAAGGCAAAGAAACAGGAAGCAGAATTACCCTTCCAGATGATGTTTTCGGAATCGAACCGAGTAAGCATGCTATCTATCAGGATATTCGGCTTATTATGGCCAATGGCCGTCAGGGTACACACAAAGCGAAGGAAAGAGGTGAAGTAAGAGGTAGTACCAAAAAGCCTTTTCGTCAGAAAGGTACAGGGGGGGCTCGTGCCGGTCATAAACGCTCTCCTTTGATGCGTCATGGGGGAAGAGTTTTCGGGCCCCGGCCTCGCAGCTACTCCTTCAAACTGAATCATAAATTGCGTCAGTTGGCTAGGAAAAGTGCTCTTAGCATAAAAGCAGCTGAAAATTCTATCCTAATCCTTGATCAGATAAATTTTGAAACACCAAGAACAAAAGATTTCTTAGGTGTTTTGAATAACCTGAAAATAGGAGATAAAAAAGTTTTGGTTCTTCTTCCTGCTGAAAATAGAAATGTTCTTCTTTCAGGCAGAAATCTTCCCAAAACTAATGTAATGCTTGCTTCAGATCTAAACACTTATGATGTGCTGAATGCAGATACAATCGTTCTCCTTTCTGATTCAATCGGAGTAATCCATAACACTTTAGGCGCAAATTGATATGTTAGTACTGAAAAAGCCCATCGTAACAGAAAAAATGACAGCGGCAGCTGAAAAAAAAGCGCCTCAGTACGGTTTTATTGTTGCAATTGATGCAAACAAATTTCAAATCCGGACAGAAGTTGAAAAACTTTATGGCGTAGAGGTCACTGGTGTTAGTACCATGGTAGTATATGGAAAAAAGCGGAATCGCTCTACCAAAAGCCGGTATATTACCGGACAAACAGCAACCTTAAAAAAAGCAGTGGTAACACTCAAAGAAGGTCAGGTCATTGATTTTTATAAAAATATCTAATCCGAGCAGCACATGGGAATGAAAAAATATAGACCGATTACACCCGGTACCCGATTTAAGCTGGCGCTAGATTTCTCCGAGATTACCGCCTCTACTCCTGAAAAATCTTTGGTTATCTCCAAAAGCAAGTCCGGTGGTAGAAATAATTCCGGTAAAATGACAATGCGCTATCTTGGGGGGGGGCATAAAAGAAAATATCGTATCATCGACTTTAAACGCGATAAGCATAATATTCCAGCGGTTGTTCAAACAATTGAGTATGATCCCAATCGCTCAGCTCGTATTGCATTGGTTTTTTATGCTGACGGTGAAAAACGATACATCTTGGCTCCAGATAAATTGAAAGTTGGACAGACCATCATGTCAGGAGAAAAAGCTGAACCTACCGTTGGTAATGCATTACCTTTATCTTCTGTTCCGCTTGGTTCTATCGTTCACAATATCGAATTGAGTCCTGGAAGAGGTGGAGCTATTGCAAGAAGTGCGGGTACTTATGCTCAGCTTTCTGCAAAAGATGGTAAGTATGCCGTTTTGAAAATGCCTTCAGGCGAAACACGCCAAATCTTGGGTTCATGTATGGCAACAATCGGCTCAATCGGAAATATGGACCACATGAATGTGGTTTCAGGTAAAGCCGGTAGAAGTCGTTGGTTAGGTCGTCGGCCAAGAACTCGACCAGTTGCGATGAATCCAGTCGATCACCCAATGGGTGGGGGAGAGGGTAGAGCGTCCGGAGGTCATCCTCGCTCCCGTAATGGTATTCCTGCTAAAGGATACAAAACACGGTCCCCTAAGAAATTATCTAACCGTTTGATTATCAGAAGAGCTAACGCTTAATTGAAGTATGGCAAGATCACTTAAAAAAGGCCCATTCATAGATCCCAAAGTGGAGAAAAAAGTATTGGGAATGAATGCAAAAGGCGAAAAAAAGGTAATTAAAACCTGGGCACGCAGATCCGTTATCTCTCCGGATTTCGTAGGCCACACTCTCGCAGTGCATAACGGAAATAAATTTATTCCGGTTTATGTATCTGAAAACATGGTAGGTCACAAATTAGGAGAATTTTCCCCTACTCGTAACTTCAAAGGTCATTCCGGCAATAGAAAATAATCATGGAAGCTGTAATTAAAAAACTGACGCGTAAAGAAAAAATCGCTCAAGGACTCGAAAAAGCTCCTAAGCGCAAAAAAGCAGCGGCCGATGCCCGGAAAGAAGCAAAAAAAGAATCTTTCCATGCAACTCTGCAAAATTTTCCTACCTCTCCTCGCAAGATGAGATTAGTAGCAGATTTGGTTAGAGGTGAAGGCGTTGATAAAGCACTTGCGATACTCAAATTTAACACTCGTATCGGTGCCGCACCACTTCGTAAACTTGTCCTTTCGGCTGTCGCAAACTGGAAAGAAAAAAATGATGCTGCTGACGGTGATCCTACTGCTCTTTTTATCAAAGAAGTTATGGTTGATGAAGGAAGGCAGTTAAAAAGAATGCGCCCCGCGCCACAAGGAAGAGGATTTCGTATCCGCAAACGCTCGAACCATATTTTCTTGCGTTTGGAATCTAAAGTTACCATTAACGAATAATTCTTACATACATTGGGACAGAAAACTAATCCGGTAGGCATAAGGTTGGGAATCATCCGCGGATGGGACTCCAACTGGTATGGCGGTAAAAAATACGCTGAAAAACTAGTAGAAGACGAAAAAATTCGCTCCTATTTACTTGCCCGTATCCCGAAAGGAGGGATCGCTCGAATCGTAATCGAAAGAACGCTCAAAAGAATAACTATTACTATTCATACCTCTCGTCCTGGTATCGTAATTGGTAAAGGTGGTCAGGAAGTAGATAAACTCAGAGAAGAAATAAAAAAAATCACTAAAAAAGATGTTCAAATTAACATCTTTGAGATAAAAAGACCTGAGTTAGACGCTAAATTGGTTGCTGATAATATCGCTCAGCAGTTAGAAGGTCGTATTTCTTTCCGTCGGGCTATGAAAATGTCCATCGCATCAACCATGCGTATGAATGCAGAAGGAATTAAGATAATGTGTTCTGGTCGCTTAGGTGGTGCTGAAATGGCTCGTACGGAGCAATATAAAGAAGGTCGTGTACCTTTGCACACGCTTCGGGCTGATGTAGATTATGCAATTTCTGAAGCGCATACAATCTACGGTGTTGTAGGCGTAAAAGTTTGGATATTTAAAGGCGAAAAATACGGTAAAGTAGATTTGTCTCCCAATCTAGGAATGGCAGCCCGCCCAGCTGGTGGTCCATCCTCAGGTAACGAGGGAGGCGGAAGACGCGAAAACCGTGACAATAATCGTGACAACAGGGGCGGCGGCGACAGAAGACGCAGCGGCGGTGGTAGAGGAGAAAGAAAAGGCTGATCATTAAAATCGAAGGGAAATGTTATTACCTAAGCGTACAAAATTTCGGAAGCAACAAAAGGGAAAAATGAAGGGCAATGCCAAAAGAGGGGCAACTCTCTCTTTCGGTTCCTTTGCCATCAAATCTCTGGAAGAATGCTGGATTACCAGTCGGCAGATTGAAGCTGCTCGTATTGCAGTCACCCGCTTTATGAAGAGGGAAGGTCAGGTCTGGATTCGTATCTTCCCAGACAAACCCGTAACCAAAAAACCAGCCGAAGTAAGGATGGGTAAGGGTAAGGGTGCCCCTGAATATTGGGTGGCTGTCGTAAAACCAGGACGAATCATCTTCGAATGTGAAGGTGTTTCCGAGGAAACTGCCAAAGAGGCTATGCGACTCGCCGCACAAAAATTACCCATCAAAACAAAATTCATCACTCGTAGAGATTATCACGCTGAGGCATGAAAAGCAAGGACATTAGAGATTTAAACAACGAGGAAATCCTCGCACGAATTAACGAAGAGCAAGAAATGCTCACTAGGATTCGATTTAACCACGCTATTTCTGCCGTGGAAAATCCCCTCAAAATTCGCAAAGCCAGAAAAACTGTGGCCAGGCTGATAACCATCCTGAATGAAAGAAATAACTCAAACGCTGATCAGAACGCATGAGCATGGAACAGGTAGAAGAATTAAAAAGAAACCTCCGGAAAGAACGGATCGGTAAAGTGGTAAGCGACAAAATGCAAAAGTCTATTGTCGTAGCCGTAGAAAGAAAGGTGAAACACCCTATCTATGGTAAATTCATCAAGAAAACCACCCGTTTTATGGCGCATGATGAAAATAGTGATGCCCATATCGGAGATACAGTAAAAATAATGGAAACCCGGCCTATCAGTAAATTGAAACGCTGGAGATTGATTGAAGTCATTGAAAAAGCAAAATAAGCCATGATACAGCAGGAAAGCCGTCTGAATGTAGCAGACAATAGTGGAGCCAAAGAACTCCTTTGCATCCGAGTTCTCGGAGGTACCAAAAGACGCTACGCCGGAGTAGGGGATAAAATCGTTTGCTCCGTAAAATCTGCCATGCCAGGCGGAAATGTTAAAAAAGGGGATGTTGTAAAAGCTGTTATTGTTCGTACTGCGAAAGAAGTCAGAAGGAAAGATGGTTCTTACATCCGCTTTGATGAAAATGCCGCAGTGGTGATAAATAATAACGATGAACCCAGAGGTACTCGTATCTTCGGACCAGTTGCCCGTGAACTCAGAGAAAAACAATTTATGAAAATTGTTTCGCTTGCACCAGAAGTCCTTTAATTTTGCAGTTCGTTTTATGCCAAGGAAAATAAATCAAATACCAAAACTCCATATTCGCAAAGGCGATATGGTCAGAGTCCTTTCCGGAGACGGAAAAGGCAAAGAAGGTCGCGTACTCAGAGTACTCGTCTCTAAGCAAAAGGCTCTGGTAGAAGAAATCAACATGGTCGCTAAGCACAATAAACCCAGTCAGGCAAGCCCTAATGGTGGTATCGTGCGCCAAGAAGCTCCCATTCATATCTCCAATCTGATGGTCATCGATCCTAAATCCGGTCAGTCCTCTCGTATAGGAAGATCCCGGGACGAAAACGGACGATGGGTGAGAATTGCAAAGAAAAGCGGTCAGGAATTAAAATAATCGTCTCAGATCATGTCATACAAGGTTAGATTACAGGATGAATACCAGCAAAAAATTGTAGCTGAAATCATGAAGCAGTTCAACTACACAAATATTATGCAGGTACCACGCCTCCAAAAGATTTGCCTCTCCAGAGGTATCGGTTCCGCTGTTTCGGATAAAAAACAAGTGGAATACGCTGTGCAAGAGTTTTCTCTTATTAGCGGTCAAAAACCAGTCATTACCAAGTCAAAAAAGGATATCTCAAATTTCAAACTCAGAAAAGGAGTGCCTATCGGTTGCAGAGTAACCCTTCGTAATGAAAGAATGTATGAATTCCTCGATCGCCTCGTTAATGTGGCTATCCCACGAGTTCGTGACTTCAGAGGAATTCCTTCCAAAGGTTTTGATGGTAGAGGTAATTTTACCCTCGGTGTAAAAGAACAAATCATCTTCCCTGAAATTGATGTTGATAAAATAGATAAAATTGCAGGTATGGATATCACATTCGTGACCACCGCAAAAACAGATGAAGAAGCTTTGGCTTTACTCAAAGCTTTTGGAATGCCCTTTAAATCAGGTAAAAACTAAAGTATGGCAAGGAAATCGTTACTCGCACGCCAAGCAAAAAGAGAAAAACTGGTAGCTCAATACGCTGAAAAACGCGACGCTCTCAAAAAAGCAGGAGATTATCAAGCTCTTTCACTGCTCCCTAAAAACTCCTCCCCAGTTCGTTTGCACAATCGGTGCAAATTGACAGGAAGACCTAGAGCTTATATTCGGCAGTTTGGATTATCCCGAATTAAGTTTAGAGAGCTAGCCCTTGCAGGTAGAATCCCAGGTGTTACTAAAGCCAGTTGGTGATAATATAGTTATGACAGATACAGTAGCAGATTTTCTGACTCGCATCAGAAACGCATCAAATGCAAACCATAAGTTTGTGGAAATTCCTGCCTCAAACCTTAAAAAAGGATTGACTCAGGTGTTAATGGATAAAGGGTATATCCGGAATTTTAAATTTGAAGAAACTCCAGATCACCAAGGCAAAATTAAAATTGCCCTCAAATACGATCCTATAACTCGTCGCCCAGCTATCCAGTCCCTTACCCGTATTAGCAAACCCGGTTTGCGTAGGTACTCCGGCGTGGATACCATGCCCCGTGTACTCAATGGACTCGGTATTGCTATTCTCTCCACTTCCCAGGGAGTAATGACCGATAAAGAGGCAAAAGTGAAAAATATTGGTGGGGAAGTACTTTGTTATATTTATTGATCATACATCATGTCAAGAATAGGTAAACTCCCAATCACATTACTGCCAGGTGCCACTCTAACGGTGGATGGCAATGTGGTAACTGTGAAAGGCCCCAAAGGGGTAATTCATCAGGTCATTGACCCAGATATTTCTGTTCAGATTGAAGGGGATAAAGTAATTGTATCCCGCCCAACTGAACAAAAAAGACATAAAGCACTTCATGGCCTATATCGTACCCTCATCAACAATATGGTTGTAGGTGTTACTACAGGCTACACGAAGAGGTTAGAAATGGTTGGGGTAGGGTATAAGTGTGATGCTAAAGGACAAAATCTCGAATTGTCCCTTGGATTCTCCCACTTGGTAGTGGTTAATCTGCCGAATGAAATTACAGTCACTACTGAAACTGTTAAGGGTAAAAATCCAGCCATTACCTTAACCGGTTTTGACAAGCAGTTAATTGGTCATGTTGCTGCAAAAATTCGCTCCCTAAGGGCTCCGGAACCCTATAAAGGAAAAGGTATCAGATTCTCTGATGAAATTGTAAGAAGAAAAGCCGGTAAAGCTGCAGGTAAGAAATAAGAATCATGTCAGTAAAAAATCGCAAAACAGCCAGAAGGCTCCGCATTAAAAAGGGAATTCGTAAAAGAATTTATGGATTCGAGTCCAGACCACGCCTGTCTGTATTTAGAAGCAATAGTGCTATCTATGTACAAATCATTAACGATGATGCAGGGAAAACTTTGGCAAGCTTCTCTTCTTCTAAAAAAGAAGTGAGAGACCAAAAAGTATCCAAAACAGAAGCCTCTCAGGTTGTAGGGCGTAAAATCGCTGAACTCGCAAAAGCTGCGGGGATAACTGAAGTCGTATTTGACCGTAACGGATACAAATATCATGGAAGAGTTAAGGCTCTGGCAGAAGCTGCCCGGGAAGGTGGATTAATTTTCTAATAAGAAGAAAACCTATGATGTCAGGTAATGTAAAAAGAGTACGGTCCAGCGAAACGGAATTGACCGATCGACTGGTAAAAATAAACCGCGTTGCAAAAGTGGTTAAAGGGGGGCGTCGTTTCAGCTTCTCAGCTATCGTTGTCGTTGGGGATGGTAATGGGGTAGTAGGTCACGGTCTTGGAAAAGCCAATGAGGTTACTTCAGCTATTTCTAAAGGCGTAGATGATGCCAAGAAAAATCTCATTAAAGTTTCCGTAGTAAAAGGAACCGTTCCACATGAGGCTATAGGAAAATATGGTGCTGGTAAAGTGCTCCTTCGTCCTGCAGCTCCTGGTACAGGTGTTCTTGCAGGGGGCGCCATGCGTGCTGTCCTTGAAAGTGCCGGAATTACCGATGTATTGGGAAAATGCCTCGGCTCTTCAAACCCCCACAATGTGGTTCGTGCAACACTCGATGCCTTAACACGCATGAGAGATGCTCACGCAGTTGCGCAGGATCGCCAAATCGAACTATCTAAAGTATTTAAAGGCTAATTCCATGGCACAGGTTAAAATAACTCAGGCTCGCAGTATCATCAGCCGCCCCAAAGACCAAAAAGCTACTATTCAAGCCCTTGGTCTTAGAAAAATAAATCACTCCGTTGTGGTAGAAGCTACCCCCCAAATCATTGGGATGATCCGGAAAGTAAGTCACTTGGTCAGAATCGAAGAAGCATAATCATGAAATTGCACAATCTCGCCCCCGCTGAAGGGTATAAAAAAGCCGGTAAAAGAATTGGACGCGGACAAGGTTCCGGTCGCGGTGGTACTTCCACTCGTGGAAATAAGGGACACCAATCCAGATCAGGTCATAGCTACCGCCCTTGGTTTGAAGGTGGTCAAATGCCCCTGCAAAGACGATTGCCAAAATTCGGATTTACCAACATCTTCCGAGTTGAATACAGCGCCGTGAATTTGGATGTTTTGCAGACTCTTGCAGAAAACGAAAATGTCAACGAAATTACCCTGCAAGTCCTAAAAGAAAAGGGAATCATTTCAGGTGCCCGTACAAAAGTGAAAATCCTCGGAAGAGGAGAAGTATCTAAAGCTTTGAAGGTAACAGCTCATAAATTTAGCGCAACAGCCAAAGCAGCTATCGAAGCAGCAGGGGGTTCCGCAATCGAAATAAGCGAATGAAAAACTTTATAACCACTCTTCAGAATATCTACAGAATCGAAGAACTTCGGAACCGAATCGGTCTGACTCTTCTTCTTCTGTTGGTGTTTCGTTTTGGATCCTATGTAGCGCTTCCCGGAGTAAACTCCGTTTGCCTATCCCAAAACTTTAGTGCCATGCAAGGAGAAGGAATTCTTGGATTCCTAAATACCTTCGTAGGGGGGGGATTTTCCCGCGGAACAATTTTCGCTCTTGGGATTATGCCCTACATTTCTGCCTCTATTATTATCCAGTTGTTGGGTGCAGCAATTCCCGCTATCCAAAAACTTCAGAAAGAAGGGGAGAGCGGTCAAAAGAAAATCAACCAGTATACTAGATATGCCACTGTTTTGATTACTATTGGGCAATCTACAGCTTTCGTGACTAATCTTATTGGAATGTACCCAGGATGTATTAATCCTCAAATCCCGCTATTTTGGGTGTCTGCAGTTTTAATCCTCACCGGTGGCACGCTATTCCTTGTTTGGCTTGGTGAACGAATTACCGACAATGGATTAGGTAATGGTATCTCTCTGATTATTATGATTGGTATTATTTCCGAACTTCCAGGTTCCCTCATTAACGAAGCCCGTTCCACTTCCTCCATACTATTCTTCTTCATTGAGATTATTGCTATGGCAGTGGTAATGATGGCTGTTATTGCTTTGACTCAGGCAACTCGCAAGATACCTGTCAACTATGCACGCCGTATGGTGGGTAATAAAATGATGGGAGGTATGACTAATACTGCCCGTCAATACATTCCCCTAAAAGTCAATGCTTCAGGTGTAATGCCGATCATCTTCGCTCAGGCAATTATGTTTATTCCTGCTACTGTATTTCAGTTCTTCCCAGAGTCCTCCTTCTCAGCTACTGCAGGTACTTGGTTTACGGATTTTACAGGTATATTCTACAATCTAACTTTCGCCCTATTGATAATTGTCTTTACCTATTTTTATACAGCAATCGCTGTTAATCCAAATGATATAGCAGATCAGTTAAAGAGAAATGGGGGATTTATTCCTGGTGTTAAGCCCGGAAAGAAAACATCTGAGTTCATAGATACCATACTATCTAGGATTACCTTACCAGGTTCAATTTTCTTGGCAATGGTAGCTATTATGCCTGCTATCGCAACTGTACTGGGTGTTTCTAGTGGCTTCTCCCAATTCTTTGGTGGAACAAGTTTGCTGATTATGATTGGCGTTGTGTTGGATACTTTGCAACAAATTGAAAGTTTCCTTCTCATGCGCCACTATGACGGCTTGATGAAGACAGGTAGAATTAAAGGGAGACAATCTCAAGTGGGAGTGATGGCCTAATGACAATTTCTCTCAAAACAGAAGAGGAAATTGAACGAATTAGGGAAAGTTCTTTGCTCGTTAGTAAAACCCTGGGCCAAATTTCAAAAGAAATTAAGCCAGGTATCAGTACCTTAAGCCTCGATAAAATCGCCGAGGAATTTATCCGGGATAATGGGGGCATTCCAGCTTTCAAAAACTATCCCGGTGCTAAAGGTGCCGGACCATTTCCTTATACCCTCTGCATTTCTCTAAATGAAGAGGTGGTACATGGAATGCCGGGTGCCTCTAAGGTGTTGAAAGAAGGGGATATTGTTTCCGTTGATTGTGGAGTGTTCATGAATGGATATTTTGGAGATAGTGCCTACACTTTTGGTGTGGGAAATATCAAACCAGAGTATCAAAACCTCCTAGAGACCACTAAGGAAAGTCTTCAGCGTGGCCTTGACAAAGCAATTGAAGGAAACCGAATTGGGGATGTAGGGTATGCAGTACAATCTTTTGTTGAAGCAAAAGGTTTCAGCGTGGTTCGAGAAATGGTCGGTCACGGAATTGGTACTGAGTTGCACGAACCCCCTGAAGTTCCAAATTATGGTAAAAAAGGTAATGGAGTATTACTCAAAGAAGGAATGGTACTCGCCCTTGAACCCATGATTAATTTTGGTCAGAAGCAAATTCGTCTTTCTAGAGATGGATGGACAATTTATGCCGCTGATCGTCTGCCCTCTGCACATTTCGAACATACATTCGTGGTGCGCAAGCAGAAAGCTGAAGTGTTATCGTCTTTTGAGTTTATTGAAGTAAGTAAGTAAAATAATTTATGTCAAAACAAGCCTCCATAAAATTGGATGGGACCATTCTGGAATCATTACCAAATGCCACCTTTAAAGTGGTATTGGAGAACGGACATGAAATACTTGCGCACATCTCAGGTAAAATGAGAATGCACTACATTAAAATTCTCCCAGGCGATCGGGTAAGTTTAGAAATGTCACCATACGATCTTTCCAAAGGAAGGATTATTTATCGATACAAATAAATCATGAAAGTAAAAGCTTCCATCAAAAAACGCAGTGCGGATTGTAAGATCATCCGTAGAAAGGGACGGGTTTATGTCATTAATAAGAAAAACCCAAAGTTTAAACAAAGACAAGGTTAATTAGTAAATATGGCACGAATTGCTGGTATAGACCTGCCGAGGCATAAACGGGGAGAGATTGGACTTACCTATATTTTTGGGATAGGTCGCTCTAAGTCAATTGAAATTCTGAATGGATTGGGGATAGACCCAAACAAAAAAGTTCAGGAGTGGTCAGATGACGAGGCCGGAGCGATCCGGAAATATATAACTGATAACATTAAAGTAGAGGGAGCCCTCCGCAGTGAAGTTCAGTTAAATATTAAACGACTGATGGATATCGGTTGCTATCGTGGATTGAGACACCGTAAAGGTTTGCCTCTAAGAGGTCAACGCACCAGGACAAATGCCCGCACGCGTAAAGGCAAGAAGAAAACAGTTGCCGGGAAAAAGAAAGTAACTAAATAATTAATTTAAGCTGAACCATAATGGCTAAAGTAGTCAAAGCAAAAAAGAAAGTGAAAGTAGATGCCGTGGGGCAAGTACATGTATCTACCACTTTTAATAATATCATCATTGCAATCACTGATCTCAGTGGCAATGTGATTAACTGGTCTTCTGCCGGTAAAATGGGATTCAAAGGTTCCAAGAAAAATACTCCTTATGCAGCTCAGGTAGCCGCAACAGAAGTAGCAAAGGAAGCTTATGATCTGGGTTTACGCAAAGCAGAAGTAATCGTAAAAGGTACAGGTGCTGGGCGCGAGTCTGCAATTCGTGCCGTAAACGCCGCTGGTGTGGAAGTAACCCTTATCAAGGATATTACCCCAATCCCACACAACGGATGTCGCCCTCCTAAAAAACGCAGAGTTTAAGTTTAAGACCCTATTATTAATCAACTAGATGGCAAGATACAGAGGCCCAAAAACCAAAATCGCCCGGAGGTTCAAAGAGCCCATTTTCGGGCCTTCCAAAGCATTGGAACGCAAGAATTATCCTCCGGGAATTCATGGCAAATCACGCAGAAGCAAACAGTCTGAATATGCTGTGCAGCTCGCAGAAAAACAAAAAGCTAAATATACCTATGGGCTGTTGGAAAAGCAATTCTCCAATATCTTTAAAAAAGCTTCTCGCAAAGCAGGTAAAACCGGTGAGGTTATGCTTCAATTGCTCGAAACACGCTTAGACAATGTCGTGTACCGTCTCGGATTCACCCGCACGCGCCGTCAGGCAAGACAGCTCGTCAACCATTGCCATGTACTCGTAAATGGTGGCTCCGTTAATATTCCTTCTTATACTCTGCGCCCAGGGGATGTAGTTGAAATCAGAGAAAAAAGTAAATCTCTCGAAATTCTCAACGATTCTCTTAGCAGAAATGGGAAAACGCTTCCCTGGCTCGAACTCGATAAAGCCCATTATAAAGGCCGGGTTATTAACCTGCCAATCCGTGAAGATATTCCCGAAAATATACGGGAACAACTGATCGTCGAATTGTATTCCAAGTAATTTTTACCCACTCAGAGTCCAACCTATGGCTATATTACAGTTTCAAATGCCCGAAAAAGTCGTTATGGAAAAAGATAACGATTTCTATGGCAAGTTCCTCTTCAGACCCCTCGAAAAAGGGTACGGAATAACTATCGGGAATGCATTGCGCAGAATCCTGCTCTCTTCCCTTGAAGGATATTCCATCACTTCTATCAAAATCCCTTCTGTTGAGCATGAATTTTCTACCGTAAAAGGAGTCGTTGAGGATGTTTCTGAAATTATCCTCAACCTCAAAGGCGTTCGCCTAAAGAAAATTCTCGATGGAGAAGATAAAATTTTCGTTTCTGTTAAAGGAAAGGAAACTTTTACTGCCGGTGATATTGCAGCGCATACCAACGCCTATCAAATCACCAATCCGGATCATATTATCTGCCACCTTAACAAAAGCGTTCAGTTTGATATTGAGTTGACCGTTGAAAAAGGTAGAGGGTATGTGGTTGCTGAAGACAATAAAAACCCCGATGCATTGGTAGGCGTAATCGCTATCGACTCCATCTTTACCCCAATAAAAAATGTTAAATATTCCGTTGAAAATACACGGGTTGGGCAAAAAACGGATTACGAAGAGCTTACTATCGAGGTATCTACCGATGGGACCATCGATCCAGAAGATGCGTTGAAAGATGCCGCAAATATCCTCATCCGTCACTTCATGTTGTTCTCCGATAATAGTATTCAGCTCAAAACTGAAGAACCTATCCAAAGAAAAGAAGTAGATGAGAACTATCTCCAAATTCGCAAACTTTTGAAAACCAATCTTACAGATCTTGATTTGTCCGTAAGAGCTTTCAATTGCCTCAAAGCTGCGGATATTCGCACCTTGGGAGATTTAGTAAGTTACAACATCGCCGATATGTTGAAATTCAGAAATTTCGGCAAGAAATCCCTCACTGAACTCGAAGAGCTCGTGGCCGAAAAAGGGCTGACCTTCGGAATGGATGTAGGAAAATATAGACTAGAAGAAGACTAAGAGTAATCATGAGACACGGAAAAACGATTAATCACCTCGGACGAACTGCCTCCCACCGGAAGGCCTTACTGTCCAATATGGCATCCTCCCTTATCTTACATAAGCGGATTACAACAACTTTGGCTAAAGCTAAAGCTTTGAGAAAGTTTGTGGAGCCTTTACTGACAAAATCCAAATTGGATACCATGCACTCTCGTAGAACAGTTTTCTCCTATCTTCAAGATAAAGAAGCCGTTAAGGAGTTGTTCTCTACGGTTTCCGATAAAATTGCCGAAAGAAATGGTGGGTATACTCGGATCATGAAGTTAGGCTTTCGCTTGGGAGATAGTGCTGAAATTGCTATGATTGAACTCGTAGATTTCAATGAATTCATTCAGGCCGCTCCTAAGAAAAAAGCCGCTACGCGTCGCCGTAAGCCTGCCGCTGCTAAAAAAGCCGCTCCAGCAGCTTCAGATGCTAATGCAGCCTCTGAAATTCCTGCAGCAGAAGAAAGCGCTGAATAAAGGAATAGGAGTATTTCTCACAAGTAACAGGAGACCACCCCAATTCGGGTGGTCTTTTTTTGTCCCTAAGCATTTACTTACCCTAAGCATTTGCTTACCCTAAGTGTTTACTTACCCTAAGTGTTTACTTACCCTAAGTGTTTACTTACCCTAAGTGTTTACTTACCCTAAGTGTTTACTTACCCTAAGTGTTTACTTACCCTAAACCGAAATCCACCCCTGGCTGTGCAGAAGTATTCTTCCTCGATACCCTAATTTTATTAGGTTTATACCGAATTCAATTGCCTAGAATGAGTATCAAACCTTTTACACCCCATAGAACCTCATTCTTTGAAAATAACTCGTTTAGTGAATTCATTGCGTTTATTCCCTATTAATCTGAATTCCGAAATCTATGACTCGACGGGAGAACCTGAAGCATATTCAAAGCCAATTTCAGGAGAAGGATAAAGAGTTTCAGAAAATTACCGAAATGGTTGAAAATGAAAAACTCCACATCACCCCTCTTGCTTACATACGCGGACGCAGTTTATCCAATATCGTTTTCATTGTGGATGAAGCACAAAACTTAACCCCCCATGAAGTGAAAACGATTATTACTCGAGCTGGGGAGAATACTAAGATTATCTTTACGGGCGATATCTTTCAAATTGACACTCCCTATCTCGATACTCAATCGAATGGCCTCTCTTATTTAATTGACCGGGTAAAAGGAAATGCCCTATATGCTCATATTACTCTCGAAAAAGGTGAAAGATCTGAACTGGCGAATCTGGCAGGTACCTTATTGTAGTTTTCTATGCTGCCTGCTCTGCTGCACGATTTCCGTTCAGGCACAGTTATACCCTGTGCTTCGGTCTCAACATCGGTTGGGGAGCAATGGAGAGGATACTCCCAAAGCAATAGCTACAGATACTGAAGGTAATTTATATATACTCGCTACGGTTTCTGGAAAAGGAAAACAGGTAAGCGAACAGCATGGCTGCACCGATATTTGGCTTGCCTGCCTGAAATCCGATGCCTCTATTCAATGGGAAAAATCTTTCGGGGGAATTTATTGCGATGACGCCTATGCTTTGCGCATCAATCAGGATAACCTTTGGGTCAGTGGATCCACCGCCTCCTTCCTGACCCATCCAGAATCTGCTGATAGATTTAGGTCCTCAGACGCCTTTCTCTTGTCTATTCGAAAGGATGGCACGCTCAACTCCTATCAGGTTTATGGTGCAGAGGAAAAAGACCAGGGAATGGATATTTTGCCTCTATCCGCTGATATGCTCATTCAAACCGGCTACTCATTCTCTAATCTGAATCTTCCTCCGGGAAAAGCTGGACTATCCGATATTTGGGTGCGGAAAGTAACAAGCGATACTACTCAAACTTTCCCTGCTTTCTCCGCCGGAGGAGCCGGATATGATTGGCCCGTAAATCTATTGCCTCTCAGTTCTGGAGAAATTATCCTTACCGCCAACACGGCTCATCTCAATTCGAACTTGACTGCTGAAGCTTATCCTAAACCCTGGGTAATTGTTTTTGACACAGCCTTAAAAAAGAAGAAGAGTTTTATCCCTCAAACCACCAGTCCGGTAACCGTAACCTGCAGTGCGATGGGTCCCAATCAAACCTTAGCCTTGGCTGGATATGCCATTCGTCAGGATGCCGACCCTCAATTCTGGTTTATGATTTGCGACTTAAACGGAAAAGTTCTGTTCGAAAAAATATGGGGTGGCTCTGGAGCAGAGTACATCTCCTCTATTGCTGCTTGCAAGGATGGAGGCTGGATTCTCAGTGGCTGGTCGGCGTATTATAATCTGGAAAATCCCAACATCAAAGGGGGGGAGGATTTATGGCTGATACGCTACAATCCACAGCAGGAAATAGAGTGGGCACGCACCTGGGGTGGTCCGGGAGATGAAAGGGGCATAGCAGTGTTAGAATATATTCCGGGTGTCTATTTCGTATTGGGGCAAAGATCTGAATTTCCGGATCCGGAATTCAAAGACCTTTGGCTCTTAAAAGTCGAAGAAGAAGAATGTGACCTTCCTGATCTCACCCCACAGTGCAAATATCCCGGCCTAGAACCCCGCATCGGACATTATCTTCAATTCTCTTTACCCAGCACAGAAAAAATATCTTGCGTTTGGGATTTTGGGGATGGCACCACATCCAAAGAATTAAACCCTATGAAACGCTACTATCGGGTAGGCCTGTACGAAGTAAAAGTCACCTACAAAGGATCCCAGGCCTGCGAACGAAGAATCACCCTTCCCGAAAAATTGAATATCAGGTAGAGACGCGAAGCATCGCGTCTCTACCCGCATAAAATGCAATAATTTATTTGATGCAAAACTTTGTATATGCCCAATATGTAGCCATGATGGCCCCTGCCTTTCCATAATGAATTATAACTCATCACTCATCATTCATAATTCATAACTCATAATTTCACTTCCCTCAAAACAACTCACAAACCACTCATCACCAATTAATTAAAGACTCATTTACATTTTACTAACAAAATAATACCAAAATAATAATATTGAAAAGTTGCACAAATCAAAAATTTTTCCAAACTTTGAATTGAAGATTATAACCCAACAAACATGAAACATTTCTCTTCTCTTCTCTTCTCTTCTCTTCTCTTCTCT
>JBEIHC010000034.1:0-25798 GCA_040381555.1 Bacteroidia bacterium | reverse complement strand
GTGAGATTTTTTCGAAATCAATTTTCTCTTTCATATTGTCAAATTTGTGAGTTTTTTCTCAAACTTGACACAGTTTATTGGACAGACTCATGAATGGTTAGTGTACCTCAAAACTTTACTAGTCATATCGAGTAGGCACCGCAGGCAATTTTAAAATTCGGGAAATTTATCGTGCCGTATCGAGATAAGACGGGCATAACTCATAACTCATAACTCATAACTCATAACTCATCACTCCCCCTACTTCCCTTCCTCCAAAATCGAGTGCCCCATTTTGTTCCGCTTGGTTTCCAGATATTTCAAATTATGTGGATTGGGATGTACTTCAATGCCAACATTTTCGACTATCTCCAGCCCATAGCCAATGAGTCCGGCTCGTTTGGTTGGATTATTCGACATGAGACGCATTTTGGTGACGCCCATATCCCGAATGATTTGAGCACCGGTGCCATACTCCCGCTCATCCATTTTGAAGCCTAAGGCAAGGTTTGCTTCTACTGTATCTGCCCCTTGCTCTTGCAATTTATAGGCCTTCATTTTATTGATTAAGCCAATGCCCCGGCCTTCCTGATTCATGTACACAATCATCCCTTTGCCTTCTTGTTGGATTAACTCCATGGCTTTTGTTAACTGTTCCCCGCAATCGCAGCGACAAGATCCAAAGATATCTCCTGTCATGCAGGATGAATGCACGCGCACTAAAACGGGCTCATTTTCTTTCCAACTTCCTTTATGTAGCACTAAGTGGTTTTCTCCGGTAACCAATTGACGATAGGCTGTCAACTGAAAGTCTCCATGAGAAGTGGGTAATTCTATGGTCTCCAGCTTCTCAATGGTCGATTCTTTTCTGAGGCGATAGGCGATGAGATCCTTTATCGAGACAAGTTTTAGTCCGTGTAAATCAGAAAATTCTCTGAGCTCTGGAAGTCTTGCCATGGAGCCATCGGCACTCATGATTTCAACACAAATTCCTGCGGGCTCATAGCCTGCTAATCGGGCAAAATCCGTAGTGGCTTCAGTATGACCAGTACGACGCAAGACGCCTTCTTTCTTTGCCCTCAACGGAAATATATGTCCGGGTTTTCCAAAGTCTTCGGGCTTGGTTTCCGGACTTACCAAGGCTAAAATCGTTCTTGCCCGGTCATGTGCGGATATTCCTGTGGTATTTCCTTCTCCAATCAAATCGATGGAAACCGTAAAAGGCGTTTCATGAAGCGTGGTGTTTTTATCTACCATCAGTCCCAATCCCAATACATCGCAACGCTCTTCGTCAATAGGGGCACAGATGAGTCCTCGGGCATGAATGGCCATAAAATTAATGGCCTCTGGCGTAACATGCCGCGCAGCCATGACCAAATCACCTTCATTTTCCCGATCTTCATCATCTACCACCACGATCATCTTTCCTGCCTGAATATCTTGTATTGCGCTTTCTATTGTATCTAAACGGATAGGATTCATACTGCTCTAATTCTTCAATTTCTCAACAAAGTTACGGTAAATAAGTTCCGGCAATTTTTTCTCAACTGCGGAGAAATAACCAGGAAGTGCCCACAAGCAAGCTTACTGCACCCAAAGGCAAGAGTAAGTCGGGTAGATATTGTTGACTGCCCAATAAACTCAATACGCCGGTAACGATGAGTATCCAAGGGATCATTTTACTTCTTTTGCTTTTATTGGCCTCTTCTATTAAGATAATGGACTTTAGGTGAACCGGTAATCTCCGAAGAAAAGCCTCCGCAAAGTGAAGTCGTAAGTGAGTGGCAATTTCTTGCTTAGCAGGAGCCGTCAAGGGACCCATGATTTCTGTCAACAGAGCAGAAAATGTTGTTATTTCAGATTCATCCCAAGTTGAATCTTTCCATCGCTCAGACCAAGATTGTAGGCTTTGAATGATTTGTGTTTCGGTTTCAACTAAGCGATTCAGGTAAAAATATTCTTCCTCTTTTAGAATATCGGGGTCATTATGCAATGCCTGACGAAATTCATCGGGAGGCAGATAAAATTTATCCCGTATTTGTATAAGCGCTTGTACAGCTGGGTGCATCAGAATTTTAAGATGAAATGTTCTTTAGCCTGATTGCGTCCGGTGAAGCAAAGTCCCATTCCGAATAGGTCAATACTTACCTGCACGCGTTCATCAGAGCGGATTATGTCCCAGGCTGCTTGCATTCCGGGCGACCAATGAATGTCATCAAAAATAAAGACGGATTGCTCATGTGCCCTACTTAAGAGAAATTTGAAATAGGCTACCGTTGGATCTTTACGATGATTCCCATCAATAAAGATGAATGCTGGTTTGAAGTGCTCCCAATCAATTTTGGGTAAGGTTTCAGAGAATTCTCCGATTTGAATATCAGGATTTATTTGAAAGTCCTGGAAATTCTCACGAGCAATTGCGGCAATAGCCGGGCTGCCTTCTAAAGTAATAATTTGACTTTGGGGATGTGAATGGGCGAGGTACAGGGTCGAAATTCCTAGGTTGGTGCCCATTTCCAGTGTTTGTGCGGGTTTTAGGTATTGATGGAGTCGGTAAAGAAGAGCGCCAAATTTAGGTCCCCGAGCAGAACTTCCCGCAATTTTTCGAACAGGTCGGCTTATTTTGGGAATTATCTTTCCGCCTAATCCGGCACCAAAGTCTTCGACTTCTAAGATTCGGGTATCCTGCAACAATTGTTTTCTGCGTGCATCAATTTTTATCGGGTGCTGCACGCTAGTGGCAGCAACAATAGCCTGCTCATATAAGGCATATACAAAGGGCGAGTGAATCCCGTGCTTACCACGAGCTTTTCTTTGATACTGAAGCCAGGACTGAATTTGGAAGAGTAATTTTTGCATAGAAAAGCCCTCCGTAGAGGGCTTTAAAATAAATTTAGTTAGTAATCAAGGATAGGGAACTACTCGTTTATAAGCAAACAAAATATAATCGTTCTCATATCCTGCCTCATCATTTACCGACAATATTTTAAATACGATATAGGGCTGATAAGGCTGACCGGAAATTTTTTGCTTCAGGATGTAAATTTCTCCTGGGCTTAATTTCCATGTTTTATTATTCTTAGGCTCCGTTACGATAAAGGCATTCTGTACGATGCTATAAGATTCGATGTTCCGATTCAAGGCATCGAAATTTAGGAAATCAGTTACTCGTGCAAACACAGCTGAATCTGCAGTATTGTTTGGAGAAATAAATTCCATATTGAAACCTGGGGCAATGGAAGTGTTTTCTTTAATGTCTCTGTCAAAGAAAGATCCCGGACTATTGGAGTTTTGGTTGAATGAGTAATACTGCTGCATTCCTTTTAGGTTGTTGTAGATATAGCAGGAATCATATTTCAAAATACTATCTCCATCTACCGGGGTAATGTTCATGACATTTACAAAGAAATCTGAGTAAGCCTTGTTGCTGTCCAAATCAACAACTTCAAAACGATAGCGCATGGTAGTACCAAAAGGAGCAACAGTTCCGTTGGGCAATGTGCCATTAAAAGTGATGTTTCCGCTGGTAGCATTGATATAATATACTGGTTGAATCTTTACATTTTCAGTACCTACCGGAATACTCCCGGGTACCCAAGGTCCAGTAAATTTTGTTTCATAGACATTCACCAAATAAATACCCTCATTATCTGAAACTTGCAATTTGACTTGGAAATTAGAGCTGGGGTTGAGAATGAAGCGATCTTCTTCGGGGCTAATTCTGACGATGGCCGGATTGCTATTTGTAATCGGTAATTCAGGCACCGTTCCGGGCTTGTTACAAGCTATTGTCCAGATGAGAATGAGCGATAGTAAACCAAGTAATTTTTTCATGTTGATTTTCACTGTTACAAAGATACGCAATTCATGTTTTTGAACCTAAGCTCAGGGGCTGAATGGCGAAAATACCGGAGGGAAAGGCTGTTTTTTCCTGCCTGTTGGTTAAATTTCCGTTAAATCAGAGATTTTCCTCAATGAAGCGGGTCATTTTTTTGTACAAATGGATACGAACTCCTGGGCCATAAATGCTGTGATTTCGATCTGGATAAACGAACATATCAAAATCTTTCCCATTTCGAATGAGGGCTTGGGCAAAATCCATGGTGTTTTGCAAATGCACATTGTCATCGGCAGATCCATGAATGAGTAAATACCTTCCTTTCAGATTTTTGGCATAGTTCACAGGAGAATTGTCTTCATATCCAGATTCATTCAGCTGTGGGGTTTGCAGGAATCGTTCGGTATAGATGGAATCATAAAATTTCCAATTGGTTACGGGAGCAACGGAAATACCGGCTTTAAAAATGCCTTCACCTTTGGTCAAACACAAGGCGGTAACATAGCCTCCAAAGCTCCACCCCCAAATACCAATGCGTTCGGCATCTGCCCAACTTTGTTTGCCTATCCATTTTCCTGCGGCAATTTGATCTTCCGCTTCGAGTTTCCCCAATTGACGGTAGGTGCTCATTTTGAAAGCTGAGCCCCTATTACCCGTTCCGCGATTATCTACCGATACAATGATGTAGCCTTTGTCTGCCAGATGTTGATACCAAAAAGCGTTCGGACCTTCCCAAGCATTTTTTACGGTTTGAGATCCCGGCCCTCCATACACATACATTAATACAGGATATTTTCTGCTAGCATCAAAATCTCTAGGCTGAATCATCCAGGCATTTAAGTTGGTACCATCGGCTCCGGGGATTGTCAAATAGGTTTTAGGATGAAAGGAAATTCCGCGCAAGGATTCTTTCAGCTTAGCATTGTCTTCCAATGTGCGAATGCTGGAGGTTTCCCGTGTACGCAAGGTTACCTGTGTAGGCAGGGTATCATTTGAATAAGTATGCACGAAATAATTGAAGCCAGTACTGAAAGCTGCCGAATGGGTACCTGCATCCTGAGTGAGACTCAACAAAGAACCTCCAGTTAGGGTGATTCGAAATAAATGACGCTCCATGGGAGAACGGTCCGCAGCCGCAAAATAGACAAAGCCTAAAGCTTCATCGACCCCATAGAAATCCGTTACATCCCAATTGCCACTGGTGATGCGGGTTTCAGCCCCATCCACTAAAGAATACTGATACAAATGCGTGTACCCTTCTTTCTCCGATACCCAGATAAAATTCTTGCCATCTTTTAAAAAGTAAAGCTGAACGGCCATGTGCTCATGAATGTCCACCCAAGCCTTGCTGGTTTCTTGCAATAGCACTCTGGATTTACCATCACTGGCTTGCACTAGGAGAAAATCTAATTGGTTTTGCAAGCGATTCATCCGTAAGGCTAATACCTGGTCTGCGTTTCGGGTCCAGCGAATACGGGGAATGTATTGGTCTGTTTCTGTTCCAATATCGGCACGAAGGCTTTTCTTTTTTACGACATCCCGAATGTAGAGTTGAACGATGGCATTTTTTTCACCGGCTTTAGGATACTTAAATGTTTCGCGGTTGGGATACAAACTTCCATAGATATCCATGCCATACTCCGGTACGGGTGATTCATCAAATCTCAGCCAAGCGATGCGTTTTCCATCGGGCGACCATTCATAGGCCTTAGAAAAAGAAAATTCTTCTTCGTATACCCAATCACTCATCCCGTTAATGACTTTGTTTTTTGCTCCATCTTTGGTGATTTGCTCAACAGCCAAAGTAGACAGAGGTGCCTGATATAAGTTGTTTTCATAGACAAAGGCAATTCTTGAACCATCCGGAGAAAAGGAGGGAGAGTAGACTGCTTTCCCTTCAAATAGTTTGGCCATTAAGTTGTTTTTTCGATCGTATAAAATGATTCGTTCTGCCGATGAGTGCCGATACAAGGGTAATATTTCGGTACTGAGTAAAACGAAATTTTCATCCGGACTAAACTCATACCTCAATACCTTAAAAGGTTGATTTGTTTGGGGGTCGATTAAGTTGGAATCATCCAGAATGGTTTCAATTTTCTTTCCGGTGAGAACCTCATAAATATTGAGTTCTGTTTTTTCTTTGCCTCTCTCCAAGCGAGAATACCGAGCATCATCGTTCATCCAACGGATTTCTTCGGCTCCTCGGGCATAAAATTTTGGGGAGGCCCAAATGTCTTCTAGGGTGATGCCTGTTTTTTGCCCGAATGCTGCAAAAGGCAAAAGGAGTCCAATTAGGACGAGTGTCCTAAGGGTAGTTTTGGAAGAAAAGTTATCTTGCATAAGAGATACGAATAAGTTTTTCGATGAGTTGAGGTAATAAATCCAGGCGCAGCATATTGGAAGCGTCGCTTTGTGCTTTGGAAGGCTCGGGATGCGTTTCAATGAAGAAGCCATTAACCCCCACTGCGGCACCTGCAGAGGCTAGGGTAGTAATCAAGGCGGGTTTCCCTCCCGTGACTCCACTGCTCTGATTGGGCTGCTGCAAGGAATGGGTAACATCCAGCAATACGGGGCATTGGGCAGATTCCTGCATGAGGGGTATGTTGCGAAAATCTACGACCAAATCCTGATATCCAAAACTATTTCCTCTTTCGGTAAGAGCGACTTTGAGATTACCGGTATTTCGCACTTTTTCTGCTGCAAATCGCATGGCTTCCCCCGACATAAATTGCCCTTTCTTGATATTGACAATTTTCCCGGTGCGGGCCGCAGCCAAAATCAAATCCGTTTGCCTACATAGAAATGCGGGTATCTGAAGTACATCCACCACTGATGCCGCCATTTCTGCTTCATGAGATTCATGGATATCGGTTACTACCGGCACTTGATATTTCTTCTTTACCTCAGCTAAAATCTCTAAAGCCTTTTCATCCCCGATACCAGTGAAAGAACTGCTTCCGGTGCGATTGGCTTTACGATACGAGCCTTTAAAGATATACGGAATGTTATGCTGCTTGCAGAGTGCCAACACTGTTTCCGCCACTTGAAAGGGCGTTTCTGTATCCTCAATGGCGCAAGGTCCTGCCATAAGAATAAAGGGAATGGGTTGATTATTTGGGGGGAAATTCAGCCAGGTGCTAAATTCCCGTGTTAGCTCAGTACTCATGTTAAAAGGGTTTTCTTCGGGCAATAATAAATAATTCTTTCCCAGAACGGGAAGGATGCGATTGTGCACAGGGAGTAATCGATTCAATAATAAAATAAGGCTCCAGTAATTGTCGGTATTCTCCGGCACTCCCCCCAAAGGGAGGCCCTTTTTCCGTTAGAGGAAAGTCAAACCATACTCCCGCTAATACCCCATTGGGGGAGAGCAGCTCAGCCATATGGGCAGCATACTGGGGACGCATTTCTGGAGGTAGGGCGCAAAAGAAGGTTTGCTCTACTATCAAACCGTATTTCTGATGGTGCTGAAAGAAATCCTGACAAATTAATTGTTCGCTTGTTAAGTGAGGATGTCTTTGTTTTAGCTCATCCAAAGCAGATGGAGACCAGTCAATTAATTTAACTTTAGAAAAGCCCTGCTGTATCATCCAGTCTAATTCATATCCTCTCCCTCCTCCAGGAATCAAAACAGAGGTTTGATGTTCCTGCCAGGATTTAAGGAAATGTACCAAAGGAGGAGAAGCTTCCTTTAAATCCCAAGGGGAGTCTTCTTGCTTGTAACGGTCTTCCCAATAAGCGGGTGAAAATATGGAGGACATCTGAATTAAATCAAGAATTAAAAGTACAAATTTCCCTTGCCTTTTCTCATGAAATGGGATAGAAGGTACAACTCTTCGTTAAATAGTTACTAGATTTCAACTCGAATTTCCATTATCCTCTGATGGTTTTGGCATATCTTTCCCAGCTTAAATGGGAGGCGGTAGCTGCTACATTTTCCCGGGGAATTGGTTGATCCAAGGCTTTGAGCATTACTCTGGCCATGTCCTCAATATTTTCAGGTTCCGCCAAATATCCATTGTAGCCATCTTGTATGGTTTCAGGGAAATGCCCAACTCGGGTTGCTAAGGCAGGTATCCGGAAATTATACCCAATAGATTCAACTCCTGAGGGTGTGGCCGTCAGGTAATAGAGCATGAGATTGTCGCTTACCTGAAAATACCGATTCACTTCTTCATTCGGGACAAAATCATTGTAAACCCGAACATGGGCTGAAATGCCTAGTTTTTCAACTAATTCTAATGGTTTATAATCTTCCTCATTATCGCTGTTGCGAAGAAATATTTTCTTGGCAGTGCCAAACAGGGCTTTTTTCAAGCGGGTGCTGAATTGAGTAGAGTCCAGCGTGTTCCAGAAAGATTCTCCGACAATGAGTAAACTGATGTCCTGCCTTGTTTCCAGTGCTTTGGCAAATGCCTGAATGACGAGATGTAAGCCTTTGTACTTTCGGATAAACCCAAAGAATAAAAATACATGAGGCTGAAGACCCATTTGCTTGCGCACAGCTTCCCGGTCAAACGCAGGATCCTCCCGAAACATATCATAGACGGGGTGATAAAGTTTAATAATGGTATTTTCGTTTCGCTCTCCAGTTTCGGAAAGATGAAAGGTCTTATCAGGATACAAAGCCTTGAGTTCCGTAGCTGTTTTGAGGGCATGTACAATCCAGGTATCGGCAGAATTCAGTCCATAGTGGGTAAATTTTTTATCCAGACTACTGCTTTCTTTCTGTACCACTAAATGGCAGTCGAAAAGGATTTCCGCTTTGCATTTCTTTTTAAGTTGACGACTAATCCAGCCAAGGGGTAAGCCTTGTAATGCTATGGCCCATTGGAAAATAACCTGATCGGGGTTGAGCTGGCAAATGAGTTCTACTGTTTGAGACCAAGAAATGGGGTTATTGAAATTCGTCAAGTAATGAACTTGAATGCCTGTACCTTCTATGAGGCTTTTGGTACTTTTTCGGTCGATAAAATCCCGGGGAATAATGGCAGGATATTGCTGAGTCCAGGAAACAATATGCACTTCCGTATCAGGTAGAGCTGCCAGAGCTTTTGCCAAAGAGGTATTGTAGTTGGAAATCCCACCTTTAAAAACGGGACCCGGGCCGAAGCAAACGATTTTTTTCACAGATTAGATTTGGGTACAAATTTACCGGTATCTGATAACTATTGACAGAATAATCATTCACTGAATGGGAATAAATCTTAAATGGGCAACAAATGGGTTTACCCTAAACCGGGGTTTACCCTAAACTGAGGTTTACCCTAAACCGGGGTTTACCCTAAACTGAAGTTTACCCTAAACTGAGGTTTACCCTAAACTGAGGTTTACCCTAAACTGAGGTTTACCCTAAACTGGGGTTAGATATTATAGGGATTTTAAATATTGGCATTCAAATTAATGCATGCATTATGAATTAATTCCTTGCATTTAAACAATACCTGCATGCTTTAATTGTGCAATAGTCAGAATTTGCATTTTCTGATGAAACCTCAAAAGCATTTAATTCAAGTAAGGTAAAATATAGTATTATTCTTGATATTATTTTAAATATGAAGATAATTATTAATTTAACTGCCTGAATGATAAACTGTAATATATGAAAGCACTCAAAATTATTGGCATTGCCTTGCTCGCACTCGTCCTCATTGTTGGGGTAGGGGGCATGTTGTTACCCTCTCAATGTAAGGTCTCTCGAGAAATTCAGATTAACGCTCCCGGGTATATCGTATTTGCCGAAGTGAATGCCTTGCGGAATTGGAATCATTGGTCTCCTTGGCATAACCTAGACCCCAATGCAAAAAATGTGTACTCTGGTCCAGCAGAAGGAGTCGGCTCTACTCATGATTGGGACAGTGAAAATCCGGATGTCGGAAAAGGGTCTATGAAAATTGTTTCTTCAGAACCTTATTCCAGCGTCGGTATTGAACTCAATTTTATGGAACAGGGAGTTGCCAATAGCAGCTTTCAGTTTGATGAATCGGAGGGTGGATACAAAGTAGTTTGGAATTTCGAATCGGATATGGGAATGAACCCCATTGCCCGTTGGATTGGAGTGTTGATGATGGATAAATGGTTGGGAAAAGATTTTGAAAGTGGGTTGTCAAAATTGAAGGAGTATTCAGAAAGCCGTCCGAAGCTCACTGTTGAAAGCCGTTCAAGAGAAGCGATGGATTTTGTCGGGATAAAAGCTACTGTTTCGGAAGCGGAATTCGGGCAGGTGATAGGAACTTTGTATGGTCGATTGATGGAATTTGTTGGCAAGAACAACTTACAGGTTACTGGAGCGCCCTTTGCTCAGGTATTTTCGTACAGTCCGGAAAAGATTGAAATGGAAGCTTGTATTCCGGTGAGTAAGGCAGCTAAATCCGAAGGCGATATTGTTGCTGGAAGAATGGAAGCAGGCACGAATGCTGAGGCAGATTATTATGGGAAGTATGAAGAAACAGGGGCTGCCCATTATGCGATTGATTATTATTTACACTCCCAGAATAAGCAACCAGCAGGTGCGCCGTATGAAGTGTATGTAACAGATCCAGGTTCAGAGCCAGATACAGCTAAATGGCTGACAAAAGTTTGCTATCCATTGGATTAAAAAAGCAGAGAATAGGGGGTCTGAATTCAATGAAATGGTGATTTAGAATTCAGAAGCGTCTAGGAAGAAAAGGGGTTGAATTTTCAACCCCTTTTTTGTTTTCAATAACGGGTAAATGTATTAAGCCTTTCGGACATTTACTGCATTGACTCCTTTTCGACCCTCTTCGGTCTCAAAGCTGACACGGTCATTTTCTCGAATGGTTTCAGAAAGACCGGTTTTGTGAACGAAGATTTCTTTCCCCGTTTCATCATCTACAATAAAGCCGAATCCCTTGGTTTCATTGTAAAATTTAACTGTTCCTGTACTCATAAAATTAAAATTAACACTCAAATTTATAAAATTTACGGAGTACAAAAAATGGGCTCAAGGTTTTTTATCGGGTGCTGCACCCGATAAAAAAAACTCCTCGTATAGGTTCTGAATATCCTGTATTAATCTCGAAGCGGTAAATTTTCGGGCCTCATTTCTCCCTGCAGCACCCAATTGGGCTCTTTTTTCCGGGTTGAGCAGTAGATACCTGACCTGTTGGGCTAAAGCCCGGGCATCTCCAGGTTCAGTCAGTAGGCCGGCAGATTTAGGAATAATATCTGGAATCCCCCCCACCGAAGTGGCTACAACGGGAACTCCACAGGCCATGGCTTCAATCAAACTCACGGGAGTACCTTCCTGCCTGGAGGTTAACAAGGCAATTTCTGAAGCCCGACATAAAGAAAATAGGTCTTCCTCCCAAGAAAGTAATTGTATGGCCGAACCTAATTGCCGGTACTCAATAGCAGCCTCTAACTCCGGTCGCAACTCCCCATCCCCAGCAACCAGAATCTTCCAATCCGGTAGGTCTTTGAATTGCTGCAGTTCCAGAGCAATTTCAATAAGTAATAAAGGATTTTTAATGGCGGTCAATCTGCCTACCCAGGAGATATATCGAATATTGGGGTTGAGTTGACGCTCTTGATACCAGATAGGTTTTGGGAACGCATTATTTTCTATCCAGGATTCAATCCTTAAACCCAAAGGAATGATTCTGTTTTTCTGAGGGTTGCCAATTTGATGCTTTTCGGTAATAGAGAACCACTGCAGATTACTCAACAGGATGAGGGCATTGGAGCGCTTTGCCAACCAGCGTTCAATGAATCTAAAAATCGAAGAAACTTGAGGAGAGAAATAGCCTTCCAGAACATGACCATGGTAGGTATGTATAATAATGGGAATCCTGCAAAGCCAAGCTGCCAGCCTACCAATCATACCTGCTTTTGCTGTGTGGGTATGCACGATATCCGGTTTAAAAAGAAGGATAATCCGGATGAGACTCAGGAGGGTCGAAAGGTCTGACCAAGGTCGAATGCTTCGTTTGAGGGAATGGATTCGTTTCCAATTTCCTTTTAACTCTGTGATCAGGTGAGCATCTTCTTTTTCTCCCGATTCACATTGTCCAAAAACCGTCAATGTTTCATAACCGGGAATCCCTGAAAGCAGGGATACTTGCCGGGACGGTCCCCCGACATTCATTCGGGTAATGATACGCAATACTCTAAGAGGTTTCGGGGCATCCATTTCCGAAAATTACAAATTAGAATAATCGCGTGCAGCACCCGATAAAAATAGGCCATAAAAAAGGGGAGTAAAACTCCCCTTTTTTATGGATAAATTATTTTATTACTTGATTCCGAAGGCTTTTTTTACAGCATTCACATAATCCAAATCTTCCCAAGCAAAGAATTTTACTTTCTTGATAGCTTTGGTACGGATTTCTGTGCGCTTGCCTTTTCCGTCTTCTTTGATGGTGACATAATTCACTTCAATCGGACGAATTTCAGCTTTACGACCCATGTGGCCATAAGCAGCGGTTTCGGAATAAATCGGATTTTTTAACCCTAAGCGATCAATAATGGCTTTCGGGCGCATGTCGAAGATATTCGCAACGTGGTCCGCAATTTCCGCATCGGTTTTATTGACTTTGGCAGTTCCATAAGTATTCACTGTAATGGAAACTGGACGAGCAATACCAATAGCATAAGCAACCTGCACCAACACTTCATCCGCAACACCAGCAGCAACTAAGTTTTTAGCTACATGGCGAGCCGCATAAGCAGCAGAGCGATCTACTTTGGAAGGATCTTTACCTGAGAATGCTCCTCCTCCGTGTGCGCCTTTTCCACCGTAGGTATCCACAATAATCTTACGACCAGTTAAACCTGTATCTCCATGAGGACCACCAATAATGAAACATCCTGTAGGGTTTACATGGATGATGGTGTTTTTATCCAACATCTTGGCGTCAATCACCTTATTGATTACTAAAGTTTTGACATCTTTTGTGATTTGATCCAGCATGGCTTTTTCTGCGGCTTTAACAGCAGCTGCAGAATTTCCTTTAGGTTTTACAAAATCATCATGTTGAGTGGAGATTACGATTGTATGCACTCTTTTGGGTTTACCTTTTGCATCGTATTCAATGGTAACTTGAGATTTTGCATCTGGGCGAAGATATTTCATCACTTTGCCTTCTTTTCTTAGGTCTGCTAATTTTTTTACCAGACGATGAGAAAAAGCCAAAGCCATAGGCATGTATTCAGGAGTTTCTTTGGAGGCATATCCAAACATCATACCCTGATCGCCGGCACCTTGTTCTTTATCGAGTCCTTCTCCTTCATTTACGCCCTGAGCAATGTCAGGAGATTGTTGATGAAGGGCTTCCAGAATACCGCATGACATTGAGTCAAACATGTATTCGGCTTTTGTATAGCCAATTCTCTCAATAGTTTTGCGAATAACATCTTGAAGATCTACGAAGGCCTTTGTAGTTACTTCTCCAGCAACCACAACTTGTCCTGTGGTAACGAGTGTTTCGCAGGCAACGCGAGAATGAGGATCCTGGGCTAACATGGCATCCAGTATAGCATCAGAAATCTGGTCAGCTACTTTATCGGGATGTCCTTCCGATACGGACTCAGAGGTGAAAAGATTTAACATAGATTTGAAAGTTAAATGATTATGGGTGCAAAATTGCAATTTAGTGCCCGTAAAAACAAAAGCTAAGTGAAATATGCCTAAATGTAGATTATTTCAACCCGGTTTTTGGGATTCTGTTTCATACATTGCTTTTGAAACCGCGGGTTTCTACAAGAATATTGCAGGGCAAACTCTCCTTCGTACCTTTGTCTTTTAAATTATTTCAGGTGGGCAGAGTAAAAGCACAGAGGCATGACCGGTTTCATAGCCTTCCTAATTGTATCGCAGATCCAGCAGCCTTCAAGGACCAATGGGCGATGAGGTTGGGTAAAGATACCCCTATACATATTGAGCCCGGTTGCGGCAAAGCAGAGTTGTCCTTGGGTTTGGCTCAGCAACATCCGGATTCTCATTTTTTTGCAATTGATTTAAAATCTGATAGACTTTGCCGTGGGGCTGATCTGGCAATACTTCAGGGCATTCACAATATCTCCTTTCTCCGGATGAATGCCGAAATACTGGAAGCCGTTTTTCCTCTTCAGTCAATCTCCTCCATCTGGCTTACTTTCCCCGACCCATTTCCTCGAGATAGGGATGAAAAACATAGGCTAACGAACCCTGCTTTCTTGAGCAGATTCCAGAAGATATTAAAGCCGGGTGGGGTAGTGCAGTTGAAAACGGATAATGACGCCCTAATGGCTTATACGCTCGAGACCCTGAAAAATTTTGAAATTATCCCTCAACTTTATTCTCAAAACCTGCATCAGGAGCATCCAACAGCTGAAATTGCCCAGTTCCTGACCTCTTTCGAGAAAAAGTTTCTTCAAAGGAACAAGAATATCCATTATTTGCGTTTTGAAATTCCTAGCTCTATCTCCTTCTCTCGGTATATTGCAGGAAATATGAATACCCCTTACCTTAGTCAGAAAGAATCATGAATACAGAAAATAATAAAAAGAATCGTAATCAAACCAGTGTGAATCTGGAAAACAGGAGCATTACAACAGATCCATTTCCTGCATCCCGCAAGGTTTTTGTGCCCGGGAAAATTCATCCGATTCAGGTAGCTATGCGAGAAATTGAAGTCTCTGCCTCTCCAGCAGCTTTTTCCAGAAATAATTCCTTTGAAAATGTTCCTAATCCTGCTGTTACGGTTTATGATACCAGCGGGCCCTATACTGACCCCAGCGTCACGATTGATATCAAAAAAGGTCTTCAACCCCTGAGGGAATCTTGGATTGAAGGGAGAGAAGATGTTGAACGCCTAACAGAGTTGACCAGTGCCTATGGCCGCAATCGATTGAGTGATCCTACCTTGCAAGACTTACGGTTTCATCATCGAATCAACCCTTTGAAGGCAAAGCCAGGAGCAAATGTTACCCAACTGCATTATGCCCGGAAAGGAATCATCACTCCGGAGATGGAATACATTGCCATTCGGGAAAATCAAAGAATGGAGGAATTGCTGGCTTTGAATCCCCAGCACCCGGGCGAGAGTTTTGGTGCAAACACTCCCAAGGGATTGATCACTCCGGAATTTGTTCGCGAAGAAATAGCCTCCGGTAGAGCCATTATCCCTGCCAATATCAATCATCCGGAATCAGAGCCCATGATTATAGGCAGAAATTTCCTTGTGAAGATTAACGCCAATATTGGAAATTCAGCCGTTAGTTCCTCCATTGAAGAGGAGGTTGAAAAAGCGGTATGGGCTTGCCGTTGGGGAGCAGATACCATAATGGATTTGAGCACAGGGAAAAATATCCATGAAACCAGAGAATGGATTTTACGCAATTCTCCAGTACCTATTGGCACCGTACCCATTTATCAGGCATTGGAAAAGGTGAATGGGAAAGCAGAAGATTTGACTTGGGAGATTTTCAAAGATACCCTTATAGAACAGGCGGAGCAGGGGGTAGATTATTTTACCATACATGCGGGCGTTTTGTTGCGGTATGTGCCCTTAACCGCCAATCGGGTAACGGGGATAGTTTCTCGGGGAGGTTCCATCATGGCGAAATGGTGTTTAGCTCATCATCAGGAGAATTTCTTGTACACCCATTTTGAGGAGATATGTGAAATTATGAAAGCCTATGATGTAAGTTTCTCTCTGGGAGATGGACTAAGGCCTGGAAGTATTGCCGATGCCAACGATGCTGCTCAGTTTGGCGAGTTGGAAACACTCGGAGAATTAACCCAAATTGCTTGGAAGCATGATGTGCAGGTGATGATTGAAGGGCCTGGGCATGTGCCGATGCATTTGATAAAAGAAAATATGGATAAGCAGCTGGAGACATGCGGCGAAGCCCCCTTCTACACCCTTGGTCCGCTTACAACGGATATTGCCCCAGGGTATGATCATATCACTTCTGGTATTGGTGCTGCTATGATTGGCTGGTTTGGTTGTGCTATGTTATGCTATGTTACGCCAAAAGAACATCTGGGATTGCCCAATCGCAAGGATGTGAAAGATGGGGTAATTACCTACAAAATTGCAGCCCATGCAGCCGATTTAGCCAAAGGCCATCCAGGTGCTCAAATCAGAGATAATGCGCTCAGTAAAGCCCGGTTTGAATTTCGTTGGAACGATCAGTTTAATCTCTCCCTAGATCCAGATACCGCTCGAGAGTATCACGATGAAACCCTGCCTGCCGAGAATGCTAAGGTTGCCCATTTCTGCTCTATGTGTGGGCCTCATTTTTGTTCGATGAAAATTACTCAGGAAGTTCGGGAATATGCTGATGCCATTCAGGAAGAAAATGCTGCTGAAGCTTTGAAGAAAGGCTTAGAAGAAAAAGCCCGAGATTTTGTCGCTTCTGGTGGGGAAATATACCTGTAAGAAATTGTAGATAATTTAGTCTACCTCTCAGATTCTGTGATTGATTCAAGGATGGGTGGTCTAATTATTGGGTAGGTTGCCTTGTTTGTATTCATGATGTCAAGGGAAGGATACCTTGGGATGAAGAGTATGTTTTGTTTTATTGTAAATATTTTTATATAAAATATTTTTATAGACTATTCTCGATTTTTATATGGATTTACTCTATTTTTTTATTGTTAATTTGGCAATGCTTTAATGTTTGTTTATATTTGTTTCTGTTTTGGTTGTTAATAAATGTAAAACCTCGATTAGAACCAATAGGATTGGGTTCTGCAAACAGGGGTGAATGTTTTTTTTCTTTTTACAGAAATATATGTTTGCAAAGTTTTTAGTGCCTACTGACTTTTCATTGGAGTCTGAGAGTGCCTTACGATATGCGATTCAATTATCCCATCGGCATGGAGCGAAGTTGATTCTGTTTCATGTTTGTAAAACAGGAATGTTTATGATGGGTAAGAGTAAGAAGAAGGAAGAGCTGGCCAATGTTCGAATGAAGGCACTTCAGGAGAAAATGGGAGCAGAATATGGGGCAGATCAGATGCCGGAGATAGATATTCGGATTGTGCATGGAAGGGTTGTGGACGAGATTATTCGATATGGAACGAAAAATAAGATATCCTTCGTCGTAATGGGGTTCAAAGGAGAAGGGCAGAATCCGAAGAGTATGGTTGGTCGCAATACTCTAGAGATGATTCTGAGGTCTCCGATTCCAGTTCTTTCCATTCCTGAGAATTCAGTCTATCGACCAATACATAAAATTGTTTATACCAATCATAATGCCCGAACGGAGAATACTAACTTTAACACCATTGTGAAGGTAGCGGAGTATTATAATGCCGAAATAAAAATTCTGAGGCCTCGAAGTAAAAAACAGGAAGATAGCCCAGAGACCTCTGCGACGGTATTCTCTCATAAACGCAATATTTTCAAATATCAGAATATTCATAAATATTATTCGGAATCGGATGACTTAGCAGCAGCTATGCAGCTCTATATTAAAAGTGATCATCCTGATTTAGTATCATTAGGTATTCATAATGAGGAGTTTTTTGAAAGGATGGTTCGGCAGATGTATGGGAAGGAAATCGCACCAAATTATTCTATTCCTTTACTGACTACCTCTTTGTAAAGGAAAGGTGTTTATTCATGTATTCTCAATGCCTAGCTTGCATTGTCCAGATAATATGGAGGAAAGATACAGAGTAGGAGCGGAACGAGATTGGAAGAAAAGTATTCAGGTAACTTTCTACAATTTTGGGATCAGGGAAAAAGTCTAGTTAGGGTAAATTGATTGCTTTGCAATAATTAAGGAAGGCTCACTAAATTTTTAAAAGGAGTGTAATAACTTCGACCCCAATCATTGAATAGTCAATACAACTAGGGAATAACGGGAATCATTGATCCTAAAAACTACCGAACAATTAAGCGCGCATATTCAAACCCAATGGAAGTTTTCAGTTCCGCCAAGTAAATACCGGGAATTAAATAGGATAAATCAGCTGAAGAATGATTCTTGTCAGAGTCTATTATTGGCTGTTGAAAAACGATTCTTCCCTGCAGGTCTCTGATTACCCATTCCTGAAGTTCGTCCTTCCCCGTATAATTTAAATAAATCCTTCCATTCCCTGGATTAGGATACAATTTCACTTGAGAGGAGCCCCAATCAGACGCTCTATTTGCTCCCACCATACTCAAACTATCATATCGCAGAAGCACCCATAGATTCATGTTTTGTTGAAGATGCCATTCTCTTTGAAGTGTGTCTATTGCAGAGTTGTTGTTGCAATCCCGAAAAAGGTCTTTTCCAGCAGGGGTAGGATAAATTGCCGCCACATCTGTCAAATCCCGATAGGTGTTGGGGTAATAGTTGGAAGCAAGCGTTGAAACAGCCGGACTTTGTAAAGCAGGATTGGTACAAGCTCCTTCATTATGAAAGCCCATCACCACACCAAAAGTATCCAAGAAAGATCCATAATATCGGACTCTTACCGCAAACTTACGATTCATGCCTACCAGATTTCCGGCATGAATTTTAATCACTGACGCACCAAATCTCCAGTCGTTTACGGTAGGGTTGGTAATGCTTCTGTCTGTAATGATAGTGCGATAATTTAGGAACTCTTGTGTTGGGTATCCGGTCAAGGAATCTGTATGCAAAACATCGAGTATTAGGGTATCATTTTTATTGCTGTTGTTTTCATGGCCTATCCAAAGGTAGATAGTGTCCACCATCATTTGGGAGGTAGGCCAGAAATTGTATTCCGTTCCCATTTCATCGATGATACGATTGAAACCCACAGTGGCACTTTTTAAGTCATTTTTACCTGTATAGGGGAATCTGGAATTGAGCATGTAAATTACATGTCTATCATCCTGATTTAGCTGGCTGTAGTTTACTTTCATTTCGGAGCCTGTCCACCAATCACTGCCAGAACTTTGTTCTTTTGCCAGGCTACTGGCATCGATTGTCACTCCTGAAGTTGGTTCAATAAACCAAGCATTTTGTCCGGGCAATTGTTGGGCATTCAAACGGTTTAAGCCCACTAGGGTTAGGATCAGGAGAGCGAAGGGTGGCAATAAATGAATCGTACGAATCTGCATGAATCTCAGTGATAGAAATAATCTTAGTTTAGAGGCAAACCTCCAAACATCCTAAAATTAAATAAAACTTTGGAAACTACCAAGTTCGAAGGGAGCAATCAGCTTTCTGGCTCAATTCCGGCAGCCCAACCGATGGATTTTTTTCCGTATCGGTTGCGTATTCGGTCGGTAGCTGCCCGAAGTTGGATGATAGGCCCGGTATCCCGAAATAATTCTGTCTGTAGATTTCCGGGGCACAAATTCGTCAGTTTTAATCCAATCAGTCTTACCCGAACCCGCCGAGTAAATAGTTTCTTCAATAATTTTCGGGTATGGGGAATTAAGTCCTGCTCATTGGCTGTGGGATGGATCTGATTTTGAGCTGTATGACTTTCGAAATCACTGTATCGAATTTTTACACAAACACAGGCTGTCAGGCGCCCTGTACTGCGCAGCTCAAAAGCAAGTTCATCGGCCATACCTGTGAGCAGGGTTTTTAACAAATCTGGATTGGTGGTATCATCCTGTAGGGTAATTTCTCTGGAGAGTGATTTTTCTTCTCGATAGGGGACTACCGGATTATCATCTATTCCGTGTGATTTTTGCCACAGTGAGTGACCCCATTTCCCAAAGGCTCGCACCAAAATGGGTGCTGGAATTTGCTGTAATTCTCGAATGGTAAAAATGCCCAGTTCATTGAGTTCTTTTTGAGATTGGTTGCCAACTCCTGGAATTTTCTCAATTTCCAAAGGAGCCAAAAAGTCGAGTACCTCGGTTCCCGGCACATTTTTCTGCCCATTGGGTTTGCAGTAATCCGTAGCAATTTTGGCCACCGTTTTATTGACGGACAAACCAAAACTAACAGGCAATCCACTTTCTTTGACAATTTTCTTTTTAAGATTTTCAGACCATTTTAGACAGCCATAATAGCGATCCATTCCGGTCAGGTCAATGTAAAACTCATCTACGGAAGCTTTTTCGAATAGGGGGCTTTGGTCAGCAATTACCTCAGTAACGAGCTGAGAATATTTCCCATACTCAGCGTAGGAGCCTCTCACAAATCGAGCATTGGGGCATAATTTTCTTGCCGTAACAATGGGCATAGCAGAGTGTACCCCAAACTTCCGGGCTTCGTAACTACAAGCAGAAACCACCCCCCGGTTGGTCTGACTTTCCCCTCCAATAATTACCGGAATACCCATAAGTTCCGGATGCAACAGACGCTCGACCGACACAAAGAATGCGTCCAAATCCAAGTGTAAAATGTTCCGTTCCGGTTTGTTGCCCGCTGTCATGGACTAGAGTTGTTTTCTTATTAATCAGAAAAATATTTACTAAATTACTTGCCTGTAATTTTCTTTTTGCTAATTTTGATGGCAAATATACTAAGTTAATTAGAAATGCTAACTAACTTTTTCAACCAGAAAGCTTATGACCTGTATTAGTGTAAATCTCAAAAATCTTCGCCGTCGAGAAGGATGGACACAAGAAGAACTCGCTGAAAAGCTCGGTATTAAGCGTTCTTTGATAGGGGCATACGAAGAAGGAAGGGCAGAACCCAAAGCGGAATTGCTTATTAAAATTGCCAATTTATTTAGTGTTCCATTGGAGCAATTTATATCTGACCCGATTGATACCAAAAACTTCAACCCTGCAACGGTTTCAGATTTGGAAGGTCGTCGGCTTCGCGTATTGTCAATTGCGGTAAATGAGGAAAACGAAGAGCTGATTCAAATGGTGCCAGCCAAAGCTGCTGCCGGATATTTGAATGGCTATGCTGATCCTGAATATGTAGAAACCCTTCCCGGTTTTGCTCTTCCCAATTTTCCCTCCGGAACATTCAGGGCTTTTGAAATTCTGGGTGATAGCATGTTGCCTATTCCTTCCGGGTCTATCATTTTTGCCGAGTATGTGCAGGATTGGACTACCATCCGGGATAATCAAACTTATGTAATTGTTACCGGTTCGGAAGGGATTGTCTTCAAACGCGTTTTTAATCATTTGCTGGATAATAATTCTCTGCTACTTCGCTCGGACAATCCAATCTATCAAGATTTTGATGTGCATTTGAAGGACATTCACGAGGTATGGAAATTCAGAGCATTTTTAAGTATGGAAATGCCCGCTCGGGAAGATACAGTCCGGCACCTGACCGATATTGTAATTGACCTGCAGAAATCGGTGAAAGATTTGCAGGATCGCATGCGTCGGGATTATTGAGGGAAAGGAGATCGTAGAGTGAATGCTTACATTCCTTCCGATGAACGATTATCCTTTTTTCTTCTAATAAAAAAATATACTAGAACATTTCTATGCGCGCCCGAAGGGGTAGGTGCGTTCGTAAGTCTTGCTGAGTCCCATAAATTAGGAGAGCCCCATGGGGGCTTGGCAGGTTTGTATTTGAAGTAATGTAGTTTCCTTTTTTTTTATAATTTATTTATTTAAGGGATTCCTGATTGGGTAGGCATGTTTGTTCCCTAAAACTGTTATTTTTTCGATAGACAATTCCATAAACGATACCCTGCTGTTATTAATGTAGGGCTTCCTCAGAAAGTATAAACCCCTGTTTAGGGTAAACTTCAGTTTAGGGTAAACTTCAGTTTAGGGTAAACTTCGGTTTAGGGGAATCCCTAATTTAATCTCTTGGGAATCTCCTGTGGTTCTAGAGTAATTGCGGAATTTAGTATTAGCAGATTTAAAACTCCGAAGGGATGCAGTTCCTTTTCCCTACAATCGGTGCTTCGATTCGGCCCTTCCCTTATAAGCTCAGCTTGCACCAAGCTCAGTTTACCCTAAACTCAGCTTGCACCAAGCTGAACTTATACTATTCCCTTTTTCCCAATCGTTTAATTTCCCTATCTTTACCCTTGTATTTGCCCCTCTGTTGATGAAAAGAATTCTGCAATTTTCCTTTCTCTCCCTGTTCGTCCTCATTTCCTTCTCCGTTCAGGGATGCCGTCGTGGTACCTTTATTACCCGTACCGTGAAATATGGTGACCGTAGTGCCTCCGCCGTCAGAAAGCCGGCTAGGCGCTCTATTACCCCGGGTAAATACAAGGTGAAGCCCAAGAAAAAGATCAACCGTTCCCTTATGAATCGTTGATAGGCGCACCTTTAGCCCCAAGAATGAAGCTCCTCCCTGCAATCAGAATATTCCTGCTATGCACCCTGATCGGATGCTCCTTCCATCTTTCCATTGCGCAAGATCCTGGATTTAAAATAGCCAAACTCCGATACGATGGAGGAGGAGATTGGTATGCCAATCCCACCGCTCTTCCTAATTTATTCAAATACATCCGAAACAATACTCAAGCAGCAGTATCTCTGGTAGAAGATATTACGGACCTCAAAAGTCCCCAACTCTTTCAATATCCCATGATTTATATGACAGGTCATGGAAATATTCTCTTGAGCGAGGAAGAAGTAAATAACCTCCGCAAATATCTTGCTGCTGGGGGATTCCTACACATAGACGATAATTATGGCCTTGATCCTTATATCCGCAGGGAAATGAAAAAAGTTTTCCCGGATCAAGATTTTAAAGAATTACCCTTCTCTCATGGCATTTATCATAGCCATTTTGATTTTCCTAAAGGTCCCCCAAAAATTCATGAACATGATGGAAAGCCTTCTCAGGGATTCGGACTTTTTATCGAAGGCAGATTGGTCGTGTACTATACTTATGAATCCGACTTAGGAGATGGATGGGAGGACCGCTCCGTGCATAATGACCCGGATGAGGTACGCCAAAAAGCATTGCAAATGGGAACAAATATTGTCTTATGGGCAATAGGAAATTAATTCCCCTTTTACTTTCTATTTTTCTATTTCTCTCCGCCTGTTTTGCTCAGGCCAATCCGGATACCTTTCAACTCCCTGCACCTTGGCGTGTCTATCGTCTGGATAACGGCCTGGAGGTAGCCATTCTTCAGGATAAATCCCTTCCCCTTTCTCTAACTCAGGTTAGCATAGCCGCAGGTTCTAAGTGGGAACCCCGACGCATGAGTGGTTGGTCCTGTCTTCTTTCCTCTCTGCTGACCAGTTCTAATCGCTTGTATCCTGCGCCAGATTCCTTTCGGAAAACCTTATACCGGGAGGGAATTTTATACGACCATTTTGTAAGTCCGAATGTATTGACTTTCCGCCTCCAAGGTATGGCAGATAAGCAGGAATGGATGCTTCAAGGTTTGCAGGCTGCGATGCAATATTCCTCCCTCTCTTCTCTCGAAGTTTCAAATGCAAAGGATAGATTGATTCAGCAAGCAGAAGAGGATATGGCGGAACCTTTGTACTTTTTGCGCACAGAACTTCAGTCCCGCATCTGGGGGAGGGAAGCACACCGACAGGTAGCCACCGGAATGCCCTCCGGATTAGTGCGTGCTGATTCCACCGGATTGGCTTTTTTTCGGAAACATTTTTTCGTCCCTTACCGAACGCTGCTCCTCATCATGAGCCCGGAAGACCCTGATTTGTCCTATGCTCAGGTGCAACGGATATTTGGACGCTGGTCAGATGCCGCCTCTGATCCTGAAGCCGCTTTTCCCATTCCCCCTACCAATATTCCGGATAGTGTGGAGTTGTTTCTTGTGCAGCAGGAATATGCCAATCTGCCCATCTTTATGTCGGCATGGGAAATCCCCTCGCATCGTCAGGAAGAAGCCGCTTTACTTACCGAAATATTGAACGCTCCGGAGGGAAGTTTTCGAAGGAATATGCGTGATACGCTCAAGGTTCGAGAAATTCAGTTTCAGGTATCGGGAAATGCCTTGTTCATGACCCTGCTCCCAGACCCTAGAAATTATCTTCGTCATGGCCCTGATAGCCTGATGATGCAGCTACGCCGACTCAGGGAACCTAACTTTTTTACCCGAGAAGAAGTACTTCGTGCTCGTCGTATCGTCGCCAATCGACAGATTAACTCTACCGAAAAATTGAATGATAGAGCCACTCAGATGGGGACCTATTGGGCAGAGCAGAAAGCTCCTTCTGTCTTGACTTCCTCCGATCCGGCCTACTTCCAACAACTGGCAAGCGATATCTTCCTCCGGAAAAAAATAAAAGCAGGATTTATTTCCTCCTCTCAATTGCTAGCAGTTACCGGACTTAATGATTTCTTTCATGCTCCACCGGCATTAGATTCACTCGAATATTCCCTTGAAGGAGATACCCTACTTGCCGATACAGGCTTGAGTATTTCTCTGCAAGGCTTAGCGGAACACCTAACTTGGAATCCTGCTTATCGGGTAAAACTCACGATTTACATTCCTTCCTATCAGGTGCCAGATGCTGTATGGGAAGTGCGCAAAGTAGTAATGGAATCTTTTCTTCGTAGTCGCATCGCCGCCGAATCTTCCTTACCTGCCTTGCGTAAGGGTGATTTTGTTTTTGAGTTTGTTCGAGATCCCGAAGCCATTTTACCGGGTTTATCCCTTCCTTTAAAAGAAGGCGAAACCCCCAAAGATGCCTATCAGTATTATTTCATTCCCCAACTCATACGATATGATGTGCCTTAAGCGAGTAGGTGGAATTTTGTTGGGTCTGCTTTGCTGGGTCAATATGGCTATTGCTTCAGATAAAAATGGCATTGTCCTAATTTCCCGTCAAACCCAGAATCAGCTCACTGCTTTGCAGCTTAGTTTTAAGGGAGGATTTAGTCAGGCTCCGAATGGAAAGGAAGGCCTAGAAGCCCTCTTGCTGGAACTATTGGTTAGAGGAGGGAGCAACGCCCAAGATACGGTGAGTTTTCGTCACTCCCTCGATTCCTTGCAAGTGAGCCTAAGTTGGATGGTTCAACCGGATGTATCTCTATTGCTCTTGAAATGTCCTGCTATCCATACTCAGGCTGCAGTAGCCTTGTTACAGCAGGTTTTGTTGAACCCTCGTTGGGATGCTTCTTTATTTAACCGAATTCAGGAAGAAAGAATTAATTGGCTCGATCATGAGGAGGTAGAAACTCAAGAAAAGGTAAAACGATTTTCCCGTTTTCATTATTTCCGGGGTACGCCCTATGCAAGGAATCCTTTGGGGACTTCGGCTTCTGTATCCAGCATCAGTCTGAATGATCTTAAAAGTTATCATAAAAACAATTGGGTAAAATCTGCGCTGCAAGTATATTTGGTTTCTCCCCTGAGTGCAACAGAGGTAGAACAATGGGTGGAAGAACCCTTATCCAGATTGCCGCTGGGAATGTATGCCGCCCAAGAGCCCACAGGAGTGAAGAAACTAGATGCCCCTTTCTTTCAAGGAATAAAGGACTCTTCGGGAATTCCCATTTTATATGGATTTGTGTCCGTACCCCCATTGACAGAAGGGAAGTTTGGATTGGCAGCCTTTTTACTCGCCTCTTTGTTAGATCAACAATTGCGTCAGGAATTTAAAAATAATCGTAGTCTGGATGTATCCGTTTATGCTGCCTATGATTTTCAGAAATTGCCTGGAGTCGGCTTATTAATAGAGGGCATGGAGTTTAAAACTTATGCTTTAATTCTGAAAGGTATTTTGCAAAAGATTCAAGAGGAGGGATTTTCTACTGAGGAAATTCGTCAACACAGGGAACGGCTTTTAGTCGTGTATTATACCGGCTTACAAGAGAATCAGGAATTAGCCAGTCATTTACGCAATTGGAATTATTTTGCTAATCCTCAGATGGAAGCATCCTTACCGACCTTATTAAGAGAAATTACAGCTGATGATTTAAAACAAGTCTGTAATACACATTTTAAGAATTTTCACTGGACTTATATTGGTCTTCCCTCTTTGCTGCAAGCGGAGGATTTGAAGGGGAAATGATTTTTAGGGTTGGGTGTTAACCTAGATGGGTCATTCCCACCACCGGCGCTTCGATTAGGCGCCACCCAAATAAATGAAACGAAGAAAATAATTCTGGCGCCCACTCAGCGAACGGTTGGCTTCGTTCTGATGAACGAAATTTCACTACCTCAAAAACGAAAAAATAAATTATTTAACGAAACCC
>JBEIHC010000033.1:0-26750 GCA_040381555.1 Bacteroidia bacterium | reverse complement strand
GCAATGGTTCCGTTATGATATAATCCTCCCACCATAACCTCATCATTCCAACCATGACCAAAACCCCAAAAATCCGAACCATGAATGCCATCCATCTTTACCTGTAAATCCGTTGTAAAAAAATCATTGGAGAAATAAATCCCCCCATCGGTTGTGATCCAACTCCCCCCATTTCCCGGGCGAAAATCTTGCATATCTACATGCATGGATAAAGGGCCTCCGGAATATCCGGCTACAGAAGAGAAGGTACTGCCACCGTCATCACTACGCCATAGGTTCAATCCCCCAATCAATAGGCGATCTGCATTCTGATCATCCACCATTAAGGCACAATTATAAAACCCCTGATGGTAGGTCCAGCCTGGATTTCCATAAGCGAGGTTAGGATGACTATTTGTATAAGGCCCGCCGACAGGACCATTGGGCAACATCCAGGTTTGCCCTCCATCTGTACTTTTATAAAGGCCAATATACCCAAAGTCATTTGCCTTTGAATCTCCAATCAAATAGGCATACACTCTCAAAGAATCCGCCGGTGTTACTGCCAGACGCGCACCTCCGTCATATCGAACAGGGTCAGAGGACTGATACCATCCAACCGTTTGCAGAGTAAAGGTCGTTCCGGTATCCTGACTTGTCCAGAATTCGCACATCTGAGAACCGGGATTACTTTTAAGCAGATATACAATATGACTGGAAAATGGTCTGAGTTTAATATCCCAGCAGGGTTCTGAAAAAATAAGTGTCCAGGTTGAGCCTCCATCTGATGACCGTATCAATCCTTGATTGGTGGCAAGAATAATCAGATTCCCGTTGTTCGGATGAATGAATATCTCATTCACGCCCAAATTAGACAGCGAATAAGCAACTGACCAGGTGGCTCCGGTATCCGAACTCATCACTAAAACATCTCCACTACCTGCAAAAACCCTTGCCGGATTGGAGGGATCTATGGAAATAGAGGTAATGCCATTGTACAACAATATAGAAGCGGTTGTCAAAGACCAAGTCTGTCCGGTATCCAGAGATCTATAAATTTCACCGGGCTCTGTCCCACAAAACAAGACAGAAGGCATTGAAGCACATTGAGCAAACGAGTAAACATTGGTTTGGGAAGCAATGCGGTTACCTGATTCATCCCACACACGAAAAGGCCCTGCAAGATTCCATGCCTGACTTTGAGTTTTATGATGTGCCACCGATGCCTTGGTCTGCCCTACCCCAGGTTTAAGATCTTTTCGAATGTTGCCACTGCTATCCATCCAGGGGGCATTATGATGTCTCCAGATTTTATAATACTGGGTATGATAGTTCTTTTCAAAGGTATGCTCGGCATACCAGGTACGATATAAAGAATCCACCCGAAGGATGTTAGGATTTTCCCCATACATTTCCTTTGCCCATTGTGGCAAAGATTGAATCTCCGTCTGGGATGGCCGCGCCAAAGGTTGTGCAACCGCGCGAACGCACATAAAAATCAAAAGCCAAATTAGAGTTATCCGCATCGTATTCATTAAAAAGAACAAACAAAAATACAAAAATAGATCACCACATCCGGGCATACCCTAGTTGACTTTTATTTAGGGTTTCCGCAGAATCTATTGAAAAAAAATGGGTTTACCCTAAACTGAGGTTTACCCTTATTGCTTTTTTGAATGTTCGAAGTTCTGCGGGACTAATTTAATAGGCTTCTGGATAGATGCTAACCTAGGTTGACACCTAACCCTACAATTTATCAATTTCACTAGCAGATAGGCCGGTCGATTTACTAATTATCTCAATAGGAACACCGCTTTCTTTTAATGCCTTAGCTACTTCAATCTTTCCTTCAATCTTTCCTTCAATCTTTCCTTCGTCAAAAGCGGTATCGATTACTCCTTTCAAATCCCGATACACTTTTAAACTATTCTCATATTTGTCTAATTCATTGGGGGCGAATTTTGCAAGCTCTGCTTTCTCAAAAGCCTGCGCAAATATTTCGTCCTTGAAAATATGGGGTATTGTTTGAAAGTCTTCTAAATATTTAATGAAATACAACCACTTATCCAGACGCGTTTTCAGCTCATTCTCCCCTAATTTAAAATTGGGCATCTCCAAATAAATATAACTGAGTTTTTCATAAAAAACTTTATTATTCTGATTCTTCAATTGAATAGTATGCACTACTTCACTTTTTTCTGGCTCACTCTCATAATCATCAAAAGTAAAATCTAATATACCAATACAATAAACGGCTTTCAGGTTGTAGTTCCATTCGCCTTTTTCTGCCTGCTCCTGAATTGGAAAAGTTGAATAGTAAATTGTTCTTTCCTTAAAATAGTTTTGTTTGGCTTTTTGAAGTTCAACAATAAATTTCTCCCCATTCTCATTCTCGCAATAGATGTCGTAAATAACCTTCCGATCTGCTTCGGTCTGCCCAAGCTGTTCGGTATTTTTAAATGTGAGCGCGACAATCCTATTGGCAGGAGAAAAAAGGGCATTCAGAAAATCCATCAGCAAAGGCTTACTCGCCTCTTCGCCAAATATTTTCTTGAATCCAAAATCCGTAAAGGGATTAACATATTTCGCCTTCATCTCACCAATAATTATTTAAGCAAATTTAACGATTTTTTGCCGATGATGTTGAAGCTAATTGGATTTGCACTAACACTTGTAAAATAGCCCCATTGGATGATAACCCAAAATGGATTACCCTTTTTTGAAAGGCACATCACAAATTCCAGACTCCGAAAACTGGATTGAAGAGGATCAGATGAATGGATACAAACGCTTAAAAATCCATCAACCCCGCTTCAGTAAATCTAAAAATTTTTCCAAATACTCCCCATCCATTTCCGAAAAATCATCCAGCTCAGTACTGTCAATATCCAACACAGCCCATACCTTTCTATCAGCGTCAAACAAGGGAATCACAATCTCCGATTTAGACAAACTACTGCAAGCTATATGCCCGGGAAAAGCCTCGACATCCGGAACGATTTGCATCCTTTTCTCTCTGACCGCTGCCCCACATACTCCTTTCAAAATACTAAAACGGGAACAGGCAACCGGCCCTTGAAAAGGTCCCAGTACCAGCTCCTCCCCGCGTACAAAATAAAATCCCACCCAAAAAAATCCGGGAATCTCATGTAAGATGGCCGTAAGATTCGCCATTCGAGCAATTTCATCCGGTTCGGGTTTTAATAAAGCCTCAGCCTGGGGGAGCAATTCCTCATAAATATCTTTTCGGCTTGCGGCTGTATTAAAATGGATTTCTTCTGACATGCAACAAATTTAGGCAGTTTATCTGCTTGCACCAAGCGATGCTTACCCTAAGCAAAGCTTGCACCAAGCGAAGCTTACCCTAAGCGAAGCTTACACCAAGCGATGCTTACACCAAGCGATGCTTGCACCAAGCGATGCTTGCACCAAGCGATGCTTACCCTAAGCGAAGCTTGCACCAAGCCAGAATTCCAACAAAGCACCTAACCTATCACCCGCTTTATCGTTAAATTGGTTTACTTTGTGCAAGTTTTAAAAAACGCTCCCGTAGCATGAATTTTACCGATTTCTCCGCCCTATCGACAGAATCCTGGTTGATGATTTTATTCGCTGTGCTGGTGTTAGGATTCCTCGCCTTCGACTTGGGCTTTCTACATAGCAAAGCAGAAAAAACCACCACAAAATCAGCTTTATTACAAACCATTTTTTGGGTAACACTCTCCCTCAGCTTCGGTATTTTGATCTGGTTTTTAGATGGAGATACTCCCACCATCCGAGCAAAAAACACAGTAGATTACCTCACTGCCTACCTCATGGAATGGGCGCTTTCCGTTGATAATATTTTTATCATTCTTGTAATCCTTCGATACTTCAAAATCGAAGAAAAATACTACCACAAAGTCCTATTCTGGGGCATCCTGGGCGCTCTCGTGATGCGGGGAACCTTCATCACGGTGGCCTGGCAAATCGTGAGCCATTTCCACTTCATTCTCTATATTTTTGGTGCCATCCTGCTGTTTACCGGTTACAAAATGCTGAATGAACAAGGAGATGATTTCGATCCCTCAGAATCAAAAGTACTAAGACTCGCAAAAAAAATCCTGCCTTTCACCGACACCAACCAAGACGGTAAATTCATGATTCGTCAGGATGGGAAACGCTATTTTACCCCGCTCTTCTTAGTCATTTTGCTAATCGAAACAACGGACTTGCTTTTTGCCCTGGACTCAATCCCTGCAGTATTCGCCATCACGCAAAACCCCTTCATTGTCTATACTTCCAATGTTTTTGCAGTTATGGGTCTGAGAGCAATGTTCTTTTTACTGGCGGACATTATGGATAAATTCAAGTATCTACAAAAAGGGCTCTCTTTTATCTTGATGTTTATCGGCTCCAAAATGGTTCTCTTTATAATCAATGAACCTTGGATTCAGAAAACCCTTAATCTAAACTTTCAACTCTATATTCCTGCTTGGCTATCTCTCGCAGTTATATTAATTGTACTCTCGGGCTCTATCCTAATTTCTGTGATGAATGCTTCAAAAGAAGAAAATCCTGCAGAATAAAAAATAACCCTCACCATTCCTTCATTCGTTGTGATACTTTAAGGTATTAATTCGTATATTTAAGAAATGGAATATTGCGTGACTGGAATACAAATTCCAAGATAGGAGTAATGGATATCCCAAAGCTAAGGCTATGAGTAATCTACAAATCAAGTATTTTCGGAAGAATTTCATATTTATAAATTCTCTTATCAGATGCCGGGTTTTGTGGCTTGGAGCATTGGGGGCACTAACCCTATCCTCTTGCGGACAAAAGGCGGAAAGTTGTTTTGGATACTCTCAAGAAAACAGACCCAGTGATTTTTCCTTGATTTATACCATTCCAGTTAAATTTTCAAATTGCTCCAGTGAAGCAGAATCTTTCGAATGGAATTTTGGAGATGGAGGCCTTAGCTCTGCCAAAAACCCAGAGCATTACTATTTATTTCCAGGTCAATACACCATTACCCTGACGAGCCGATTTAAAAACAAGGTTGAGAAAAGCAGTAAAACGATTCTACTGGTTAAACCTTCCCTATCTGATAGTTTATTAAAATCATGGAGGCTCACCGCAGTGAAGGAATATGTTTTGAACAATCAATATCCTGTAGATTCTTCCGAAATGTCTTTTTCAGAAACGATCTGGAAATTTTCAATAGATGGTTCTTTACAAATTAGTGGATTTCCACTATCTAGTGATGAAAAATGGAGCATTTGGGATCGACAGTTAATCACCCAGCACAAAACTTATTTTATTCAGGAAATTACCCGTAAAAATCTGCTAATTGAGTCTCAAGACACCCTAAACACAGGACATCCTGGAATCGAATCTGCCGTCCAAAGGAATTTATGGTTTGAGGCGCTTTCAGAAACTCCCTGATTCTCTTTACAGGGTTTTCAATTTTGGTCTTATCTTTACCGAATGATGCCAAACCTGTTGAGCAGGCGAACTGAAAACTGGTTGATATTTATTCTTGTAGCCGTTCAATTCTCCCACATTGTTGATTTTGTTGTGCTTATGCCTTTAGGGCCTAAGTTGATGCGGGATTTCCACGCAAACACCCAAGAATTTGGATTCTTGGTATCAACCTACACTTTCAGTGCCGCTATTTCCGGAATCCTTTCTTCCTTCTTCCTGGACCGATTCAATCGTAAAAGAGCTTTGTTGGGACTATTCTTTGGATTTGCGCTCAGCACGCTTCTGTGTGCCCTTGCAGGCGATTATTGGCCTTTTCTGATTGCAAGAGTATTAGCAGGAGCATTTGGAGGAATTTTAACCGCCTTAACCCTATCCGTCATTGGAGATTATATTCCGATTGAAAGGAGAGGAAGAGCCACCGGACTGGTGATGTCTGCATTCTCTATCGCATCCGTCATAGGTGTACCCACAGGCCTATGGCTGGCAGAAATTACGAACTGGCAAGCTCCCTTTTTCTTGTTGGCGATTACCTGTATTCCTATCATAATATTAGCTTGGAATGTTTTGCCTGAATTGGACAAACATCTCACTTCTGGCGAAAGAACTAAACCCTGGCCGAGAATTCTCGAAGTACTACAAAATCCGGGAGCTCGCTTGTCTTTCCTATTAATGATGGTAATGATGCTGGCAGGGTTTTCTGTCATTCCCTTTATTAGTCCCTATCTGGTGAGCAACTGTGGGGTAAGGGAAGATCAATTGTTTCTGATATATCTAATAGGTGGGGTGTTCACTTTTGCCGCTGCAAATCTTTCTGGCAGATTGACGGATAAATTTGGCGCCTTTAAAGTATTTCTATTTGCCAGTCCTTTATCAGCTATTCCAATTCTGTTGGTTACCCAGATTTCCGTCATCCCCCTTTCCTGGATTTTAGTGATTACCACCCTCTTCATGTCGTTATTATCAGTCCGTCTTATCCCCATTATTGCCATTATGACGCAAACGGTAGAAACTAGACTTAGAGGCACCTTCATGAGTATTCTTTCTTCTCTGCAGCAGATTGCCTCAGGAGCAGCAGCTTGGATTGCTGGGGTAATCGTGAAAGAAACGCCCTCCGGAAAATTAGAAGATTTCTATCAGGTTGGTTGGATGGCTTCGATTTTCAGCGTTTTGGCAGTAGGAATTGCCTGGAAAATTATTCCCCTTTTGAAAAAGGATGGGCAGCACGCTGCATCTGATGAGACAAATCTTTCCCCAGATAAGAGTCAATTAGACTATGAGCTCCATACAACAAAGGAGTCATAATTACAGCTACCATAAATTTATATAGATAATTGACCAAGGCTATGGCCATCACTAAGGATAATTCCCAATCTGCGCCTATATAAAAAGCGACAAAAAGAACCACGAAACTATCAATCAACTGTGAAACCAAAGTCGATCCAGTTGCTCGTAACCAGATATATTTTTCTCCGGTCCATTTCTTAATTCGATGAAATACTAGTACATCAATTAATTGCCCAAAAAGAAAGGCTGTCAAAGAGCCTATGATAATCCATAAACCCTGTCCAAATATACTTTCAAAGGCGCGCTGCATATCGGGCACTCCTTTTTCCTGAGCAGAACCAGACCAAAATCCGGCAGGCTCCAACTGTATGGAAAACCAAACCATCGCAAAGGAGTAGACTATCATGCCTGCTGCAAGCCAGGATAAAAACCGCACTCCTTTCATTCCATAGTATTCATTAATGATATCGGTCATGATAAATACAACCGGCCAAAGCAACACCCCTGCCGTCATATTAAATGAAAGATGATCCTTTCCAAACAGGGAAAAATCTGACAGAGGTATTCCTAAGGTTTGCTCTAAAGAAAATATTTTTACTCCAATAAATTCTGCAAGCAAGGCATTAGCAACAAAAACGGCACCTAAGAATACAAACAAACTTCTTGATTTACGGGACTCCATTCTATTTAATTTTAACGATGACGCCTTCTTCGGCCAGATGAGTGTTGGGAAATTCCTGCTGCGCCTCAGCCAATAAGGGTTGCAAGTCTAAGTATCTGGCAGAGAAATGACCAATTATTAACTTACCTGCCTGAGCCTCCCTTGCCAACATTCCGGCCTCCTTGGCGGTGCTATGAAAAGTGGATTCCGCCTTATGTTTTAACTCCTCCAAAAAGGTAGCCTCATGATATAATAAATCTACGCCCTTTACGGAATCGGCTAGTTCAGAGAAATATCTGGTGTCTGAACAATAAGCATAAGAAAAAGATTTCGGAGCTTCTCCTAAATAATCTGAAGAATGATATTCGCGCTGATTATCCAGCACAATAGTATTGCCTTGCTTGAGTAAATGAAAATACTGAACAGGAATTAAATCTGCTTTGGCCTTTGACATCAAAAACTTTCGAGCTTTAGGCTTTTCTTGAAATAAGTAACCATTGCAATACACTCGATGCTTCAAAGGTATACTACTAACAGACAAACTACTATTCTCAAAAACTATTTCAGAGCTTTTGCTTTTTAACAAATGAAATTCCAACTCATACTTCAATCGGGTATCAGATGCCTTTAGAAGTTGAAATAATACTTCCGGTAAGCCCTCCGGACAAATAATCTTCAAAGGGCGTGTACGCTCATGATTGCTGAGTGAGCAAAGCAAACCTGGAAGCCCGAAAAAATGATCTCCATGTAAATGAGAAATAAGAATTGCATCCAGCCTTTGAATACGAGTTTTATATCGCATCATCTGAAACTGGGTTCCTTCCCCACAGTCTATTAAAAAAAGTCTCTCATTATGAGATATCAACTGTGCACTCAAATGCCGTTTAAAGGCAGGAGTGGCGGAGCTGCTTCCCAAAATGGTGAGTTCAAACATTCATCGAGCAAAGACTATAACTCTTCGCGTTCATCAAATTCAGATTTATCCTCTTCCCATTCCCCAACTTCATCCAAGTCATCCAATTCATCTTCCAGAAAATCATCATCAACCGTCTCATCTTCATCAATAAAATCCCCTTCTAATTCATTTAAAAAAATTGCCTCAACTGCCTCTTGTTGAGTAGGCAGAATGTTCAACACTTCATCCAAACGAGAAAGAACAATTAACTTCTCCACTTGCTCTTGAATCCCTGTCAAAATCATTATGCCCTTATTATTCTGACATAAGCGATGCCCTATCAGAATAGCACTCAGCCCACTACTATCCACATACTGAACAGCATTCAAATCCAAAATAACATTTCGAACTCCTTCTGCATTGTGAACCAAAAATTCGCTCTTTAACTTGGGAGCAATACGGGAATCTAATTTTTCTTCCAATAGAGAAAGTACTACGAATTTCTCCTGAATGTCTGCCTGATATTTCATATTCTATTGATAGGTTAAAATTATCAAAATTATCAGGAATAAACGCCCAGTTTTTTCAAACCTTCATTTACCTGAATCTGCAACCTACTTTCTACTCCTTCATAGGATGCTGGAACAAAGGTTAGGCCACTCATTCTTTCATACAATTCTATATAACGCTTACTGACTTGATCAATAAAAGATTCCGGCATAATGGGCGGAAGCTGACCTTCTTTACCCATAAACCCCTGTTGCATCAACCATTCCCGAACAAACTCTTTGGACAATTGCTGAACAGGCTTACCAATAGGAAAGTTTTCCTCATAATTCTCCCGAATAAAATAGCGGGATGAATCCGGAGTATGAATTTCATCTATCAAATGAAGTTCATCGTCAAACCAACCGAATTCATATTTGGTATCAGCCAAAATCAAGCCTCTTTCATTTGCCATCTCTTGCCCCTTGGCAAAAAGCTTTAGGGCAAAGTATTCTGCTTGTTGCCAAGTCTCTGGTTCAAGTAAGCCGGAACGCAGAATCTCTTCCGGAGAAATATCTTCATCATGGCCAATGGCAGATTTCGTAGTAGGAGTAAGAATTGGGTGAGGAAGAGGAGAATTCTCGACCAATCCCTCTGGCAATTCTGCCCCACAAACAACTCTTTTACCCGCTTTATATTCTCTCCAAGCATGGCCACATAAATATCCCCGCACCACAAATTCTACGGGAAGCGCTTTACACGCCAAACCAATAGAAATATTAGGATCTGGTACGAGTAACAAATGATTGGGCATAATATCTTCTGTTGCCTGAAGAAAATGAGCAGACAGTTGATTTAAAACCTGCCCTTTAAAAGGAATCGGTTCAGGCAGTACCACATCAAAAGCAGAGATTCGATCTGTTGCTACCAATACCAACACTGTGTCTTTAAGATTATATACATCCCTCACTTTTCCTTGGTAGCGGGTAAAGGGATGGGTAAAATCAAGATGGCTTGCGAGAATACCTTTTTTCATTCAATTAAATATAGAAATACAAAGTACGCATTTGAATCGGTTTCCTGCAAACTCTTACTTAGGGTAAGCAAACGCTTAGGGTAAGTAAATGCTTAAGGTAAGTAATCACTTAGGGTAAGTAACCACTTAGGGTAAGTAAATGCTTAGGGTAAGTAAATGCTTACCTTAAGCAATTAATAAAAAACAAAAAAAGGCCGCTGAAATCAGCGGCCTTTTTTATTGTAGAAACTTAAACTAATTAATAGTTCAAATCAACCACTTTGGTAACATTGGAAACTACATCTACAAATTTAGAACCATGCGTAAACACAACTCTTTCAATAGTAGTAGGACCAGTGATAACATCAGAAGCGAAATCATCTCCAAATACACGGTAGGTTAATGGCTTGCCAGTAGCAGGTACTGATAAGCTATAATCACCACTTACATTTGAAGTACCAGTAGATACCATGTTCTCATACATAACATTGAGAACATTACCTGGAGTATTAGGCTCATGATTAACAAAATCACGGAGTTGATCACCTGCCTCAAGAACAGCAGTTACTTTGATACCTGCAACGGCTTCGCTACCGGCAACCATCTGATTTAAATCAGCATAAGCACGACCACTGATTGTAGCTGTACCAGCACCTGCGGTGGGGAACAATACAACCATAGTAGAGGCATAACGCTGACCGTTCTGAAATGGCATATCCACGAAATCAGAAGAATCAGATAATGTAACAGTGTAAGACAAAGTTGTATGATCTTGAGCACGAACAGTAACGGTTACATTACCACGACTCAACTTGTTAAATACAGCTTGTCCGTCAGGACTAGTGACTACAGTGATTTTCTTACCATTAACGGCACAAGTAACTTCAGCACCGGATATACCGGAAACTTTATTACCACCGGTTGAGTTACCACCTGGAACAACATTCACAGTGTAGTGTACCCAATTGGTTTCGTCAATCACCTCAACAGTATCATCTACTGTTGTAGTTTGCTTAGAGATTACAACGGGAGAGAGAGCCGACTTGTCTTCTTTTCTGCACCCGATGAAGGCTGTAACTGCAATCGCTGTCAGAGCCAATCTTATGAAATACTTATTCATGTTTTTACTTGTGTTTTAGATTAACCCAACAATTACTGAACGATCAATTTGCGAACAACGCGACCTTGTTCAGTGCTTAAGTGCAGCATATAGATACCAGCAGCCTGATTCTGAATGTTCAATTCAGTGCTTCCGTTACCATTGATTACGCCTTGATATACAACCTGACCTTGGATGTTCTCGATAGAAACATTTACAGACTGATCAACACCAGCAACTTCCAAGTTAAACAAACCATTAGATGGGTTTGGATACACACGGATGTCAGCGATTTCAAGAGTATTATCTATTGCTGTTGCAGAAGATACAGTTTGAGTAGCATTCTGGAAATTACAAGTATTGCTGGCAGTCAGGTTAACCTGATAGATACCACCATTTGCATAAGTATGCATTGTATCAGCAGTAGTAGTAGTGAATACAGTACCATCGCCAAAATTCCAGGTGTAACTTGTAGCACCAACAGAAGTATTAACAAAACGGAAAGTGTTGTTACCTTGTGGTATTACATTGAAAGAAGCAGATACAGGAGTATTGTTAACAGTCACAACAGCAGAACCAGTTAAAGTTCCCAATCCACATTTGTTCTTAATGCTTACTACATTATAAGTAGTAGTGGTAGTAGGAGCAACATAGAAATGGAAAGGACTAGTGATGATGTTATTGATTGTATCCATTTGACCACCATGATTCACAATCAAAGTAGCTGGAACAGCACCTGTAATAGCAAGAGTAAGAGTCGTAGGAGTCAAAGCACAAATACTTGCAGTACCACTCAACACAGCAGATAAAGCTGGAACAGGAGTAACTGTAGCAGTTACCGGAACAGCGTTAATCAATCCTGTAGGACAAACACCACCAGAAGCGATTCCAGTGATTGTGTAGGTAGTAGAAGCATTAGGGAACAATGGAATCAAAGTATCGCCAGCTACCAAACCAGACACGGCAAAATTGTTTGTACCATCAAATATGCTGATAGAATATGGGGCAGAACCACCAGAAACATTTACCAACATTTTGAATGTGTCAGCCGCATTACCTGAAGTGCAATAAGAGATTGCTGAGTCTCCAGACAATAAGGATACTGTAGCAGGTGTTTCTACTGAGATAAACTCAGAACCACTATTCGCAAACAATTCACTTGAACAAGTACCAGATACAACACTTGCAAACTGAGTGTTCATGTCATAAGTGATATCTGAGTATGGAGAAACTGTCAAGAAGTAAGGATTTGCAGTAATACCTGAAACTGTAATAGGAGATCCACCTGCATCATAAGTCAATGTCCAAGGTGCATTACCTTTGTCGAAATCAACTTGCAACATTGTAGAAGAACCTTGACAGATACTTGACAATTGATTGGGAGCTAAATTCAAACTAGCACGAGGGCGAGCGTTGATGGTAGCATGAATCAAACCATCCACATCAGAGAAATTAGCACCTGTATTATCATTCTGAATAAACAAAGGTTTGAAAGCAACTAGTGCTTCATTTGAATACACATCATCCCAATCAGAAAAATCACCCATGTTTATATTCTCGATACTTCCTGGATTCTCAGAATTCTCGTAATACAAAACATAATCAGAAGGATCGTTTGTATTGAAGATACTTGCCCAAACTTGAACATAATCACTACCACCAAAATATTCGCGGCAGATGGTTGTATCACCAAACATAGTCATAGAAGGATTTTCATACTGATAACCACCATCCATATCGACATCAAAACCGCCACCATAGTTACCAATACCACAGGTATTGAAAACATTTAAGATAGAATAAGTTTTGTTAGAAACAGCAGTAGTATAATTCATCAATCTATTTTCTGAAGTTGTAGTGGTAGTAATAGAAGTACCATCTGTCAAAGTGAAAGTAAACGGTGAAAGACCATCAATTTGCCAATCTTCATAAACAACCTGACCTGGTTGAACATTCTGATTACCAGAGTTAGCAAACATGAAAGGAGTAGAACCAATCGCTACATTAGAAGGATTTGGAACAGAAATTCCAGAACCTGCTAATTCAGTAGATCTTACGCGGAAACGATAGTTTTTAGAAGCGTTGAAAGACAAGTTAGGCATATTCATAGTGAATGTACCGTTGTATGTAGTCAATGGATTAACGCTATCTTGTTTTACATCAATAATATCACCTACCCATTCTCCTTCATCATTGGAACGCTCCAACAAGAAGAAGTTAGCAGGAGTAAGAGTTTTACCGTTGTAAGAGTAAGTGATAGTAAATTGAGTTCCTTCGCAAATAGAAAGACTAGAAGGATCGTTTGTAGCGAAAACTTCTACAGTATCTCCACAAGTAGCTGCGAAAGTGATACCGAAGTTACCTCCGTTATCAGAAGCAACTGGAGCATTCAGATTGTTACCGTTTGTAGCATCAATATCTGTGAAGGATACGAAGTCAAAACAATGATAACCTGAAGTTGCGTAGAAATTAGCTGAGTTACCTGCTTGAGTAGATTGAATTCTAACAGTATCAGTTGCTGTTCCATTCAGAATAAACCATGAAGATTGTACATTCTGAGAAGGGCTAATGAAAAGATTAGTACCAGCAGCAATAACTGTAGAATCACCATTGGATACATCTAAGGAACCATTATCGAAATACAATTTTCCGTCAAGAGCATCTAAAGTTGCAGAATGGTTTACAATCCAATCATTGTTAAAATAAACATTGTTGGATGCATTAGCAACCTTAACACTAAAGACATTTACATTGGCGTTATTGCTTGTATTAACTGTCATGTTACCAGTCCAGGTAGAAGACATATTAATACTGAAGTTATTGATGGTAGCATTTGGAAGATCAACACTTACATTTTGAGCGGCGTTTGCTGGAGAACCAGAAACGGTCAAATTGTTGAAGTTGAAAAAGTTCGAAACAGAGATTCCAGCTGAAACAGTTACCGAAGAGCCATCCATGTACCAAAGTGGAGTGGAGTTAACAACCATACCTTCTGTACATACGATCGTAGCATTACGAAAATCAACATCAGCACCGCCATTTACAAAAATGTTACGAGCTGTGATGGTGATATTGCGTGCATCAATGGATTGATCTGCATTATGGAATAAGTCATTACCACCTAAGTTCAAGTTACCTAAGAAAGTAAGGTGATCGTTACCTTCTAACACAAGATTAGCATTGAAAACAACGCCATTTGTATTAAAGGTGCGGAAACGCTCATCTTGGTAATAGTAATAAACATCTAGGTCTCTGATTTCAACAGTATTGATATCAAAAGTCATACCTGCTGAAAGTGTGATATTACCTGACACATACAAATGATACCCAGCATTTACATCATTAAATACAGGCGTATTAGTTGCACCAGTCCAGTTCATGTCTTTACAATGAGCTGTTGAGTCCATTGTTACAACCTTGCTGGTGGAGGTAAAACCGGAGTTTGCATCGAAGATTACATCATCGAATTCACCGGGGAGAGTAAGATACTGCTTGGTTCCACCTGAGGTGGAAGCCCAATGGCTGAGGTCGGTCCAGTTTCCGGAACCGCCCACCCAATAGTACTTTGCGGCATGCAGCGGGAAAGCTGCAGTGATTAACAGGAGGACGGCAAACATTTTGATCGTCCCCTTGAAATCAAGTCTAAGTCCTTTTTTCATCGGATTATATGGTTTCAATTGGTTTAACATGATTGAGATTTTAATGATTAGTCGTTGAGGCTCCAAGTCCATTCTTCACGACGAGTGTCGAGTGCATCGCTGGAATCGTTAGAATACTCTAGAACGATTTCTTTGTGCTTCAACTGACGAATGTTGTAGAGAGCGCTAGGAACAGGATTGTTGTTCACAGAACCTGAACCAGCGGAAGGAACTACCGTCACTTGCTGGAGCACTAATTGCTCCCGCTTGCGGGTATCGTTAGAACCACCCGTAAATGACCAATAGCCAGAAACTTCCGCGCTGTTGTTCATTTCTGGAGTCGCACCGGCTGCTCTGAAAATCTCTGTGTGGCTCATTTTGAATGTGCCATCACGGAAAATCTCAACCCGTCCGGAAAAGTCTCCGGTCATCGTCCAGGTTTTGTCTCCTGCTGGAGTGGAATAATAATTGGTCTGTTCAACCTGCTTCTCTGAATATCGTGAGGTCGCTGTTCCCACTACCCGATTTCCATTATCGGTAGTGAATTCAGCGCCACGCGATACCATTCCACTGGTAACAGACCATTTGCCGACCATACGGGCCTTCCGGCCACGCAATGTCAGCCAAGGGTCATCTTCCCCTTTACGGCAACCAACAAATACTCCTGCTGTAAGCATGAGTAGAATTAGTGCCTGCATCATGGTGTGTAATTTACGCATAGGCTTTAAAATTGGATTAACTGGTTACAATTAATATTAGCGACAAAACTAAGTAATTTTCTTACCAATCACCATTTTTTTTTAAAAAAACCTGCTTTTTACCCTGATTTAGCGCCACATAATTTAGGATATATTTATCGATAAAATAATAATATTAGAATATGAAATAAAAATATCATTAATTTTGGATTTAGTTTCAGGATTTCTACAAAAATCACTTTGAGCTGTAAAAAATAGCCTAATCGTCAACTCAAATAAAGCTATGCAAAATGTTATCAAAAGATTTATTCTAGCAAGAAAAAACCTTCGGCTCACCCAAGCTGATTTGGCTACTAGCCTAGGATTTAAGCAATCCTATATTTCTAATATTGAAAAAGGTCGAAACGAGGTAACTTCCAATATTGTTATTGCTATGTATCGGCTTTATAACATTTCCCCCGAGTGGTTAATAACCGGTCAGGGAAATATGATCTCCGTCTTTCTACATGATGCTACTTCAGCTAAGCAAATAGGGGAACCTCCATTAATTACTTTTCAAAATGAGGAGCCACACCTAACTGAATCGAAACTATTGGAGCTGCTCCAACAAACGATTAAATCTCAGGAAATCACAATCCTGATGCAGGAAAAAGTGATCAAAATACTGGAAACCGAGTTAGAAAATATTAAACAAAAATACAAAGTACAGTTTTAAAAAGCCTTATCTCAGTCGATCCACAGACCTAACCAAAGCTTCATCTGCCAAAATCCCCCGCCTAGCCAGCCAAGTAAATAAGGCCGAAACAATGGGGAGTAATGCCCCAATTTGAAATTCTGACACCAAATCACTTGCGCCTGCAGCGGTCAAATCGGATTCCGTTTGTAGTACCAACCAACCTGCTGCCATCCCTGTCAATAATTGTGTAGTCAGTAAAATCATTGCTATCCCAGCCTGTCTGACTCGATTTTGGTACAAAAAGATCAAAAGAAAACTCAAACCAGAACTGATACCTGCCAGTAAACAAAGCAATAAAAGCATTAAATCGTCCTCAACAGATGTTGTTAAATGCATCTCCTCAGGACCTAAGGTTTCTATTGAGGATCCATAATAGAAGACCTCATGCCCGATGTCTGAGGTTTTCCAAAATGGAATAAAAAAGAGCAAAAAAATAAAAATTCCTGCCAAGAGTAGATATAGGGATTGTTTCCTTTGCAACATAAGTCAGCTTTATGAGTTAATTTGCGGCAAAGTTAACAGGAAAGCTTATGAAAGCAGTATATATAATTGATGCCTGCCGCACGGCGGTTGGAAAATACGGAGGGAGCCTTTCCGGAATTCGTCCCGATGATTTGTTATCAGAAGTCATTAAAGGGATTTTAGCACGCAACCCTCAAATTCCTACAGAACTCATAGAGGAAGTGGTTGCAGGAGCCGCTAATCAATCCGGGGAAGACAATCGGAATGTTGCCAGAATGGCGGCTTTGTTGGCAGGCCTGCCCGTCAGCGTTGCCGGGATAACGGTTAATCGCTTATGTGCTTCTGGTTTGCAAGCAATTATGGATGGCGCACGAAGCATTCAATGCGGACAGGCAGATTTCATCCTGGCTGGAGGGGTTGAGAGCATGACAAGAGCGCCTTTTGTGATGGCGAAGAGTGAATCTGCTTATGGCAGATTACCGGATTTTCATGATACCACCTTTGGGTGGAGATTTACAAATCCTGCCCTTTCTGCGATGTACCCTCCTTATATCATGGGCGAAACGGCCGAAAATCTTGCAGATAAATTTAACATCAGTAGAATTCAGCAGGATGAGTTTGCCTTTCAGTCCCAACTCAAATGGAAAGAAGCCCAATCTTTAGGGAAATTCCAACAAGAGATTCTTCCAATTACCCTTCCACCAGCAAAAAAAGGGGGAGAAAGCTCTGTCTTCACAATAGATGAACATCCACGGCTTTCAACTCCAGAACAATTAGCCCAACTCAAACCGGCATTTCGGAAAGAAGGAACCGTTACCGCGGGAAATGCATCTGGGTTAAATGATGGAGCTGCAATGACAATTCTAGCAAGTGAAGAAATGGTTCAAAAATTCAACCTGAAGCCTTTAGCCAGAATTGCCTCTGCCGCTGTTGCCGGTGTAGATCCTGCAATAATGGGAATCGGACCCGTACAGGCTACTCTAAAAGCTTTACACAGAGCAGGGCTTCAACTTAAAGATCTGGATTTAATTGAACTCAATGAAGCCTTTGCTGCCCAGGTAATCGCCTGCCAGTTAGAGTTAAATTATAACCCAGAAATAGTGAATGTAAATGGAGGCTCAATTGCCATTGGCCATCCGCTCGGTTGCTCTGGGGCGAGAATTACCACCACTTTAGTTCATGAGCTTAAAAGACGAGAAAATACGCGCTTTGGACTGGCCACAATGTGCGTTGGTGTGGGGCAAGGAGTGGCTATGATTATCGAAAAGGTTTTATCAAATGAGTAGATATTTCCTGAAAATACTGTATCAGGGAACTCTGTATAGTGGCTGGCAAATTCAACCCGGCATTAAAACTGTTCAAGGAGAAATTGCCCATGCCCTACAAACGATTCTTGGGCATCCGGTGGACACGATGGGATCGGGTCGCACAGATGCAGGGGTTCATGCCCGAGCCCAAATAATGCATTTCGATACAGACAAAGAGCTAAGCCCAAATTTTCTTCGGCACCTAAACTTTCTCCTTCCGAATGATATTGCTGCCAATAGTCTATTAATCAGCACAAATGAAAATGCGCATGCCCGATATAGTGCCACCTGGAGACAGTATCGGTATTTCGTTCACTTTGAAAAGAATCCTTTTTTTCAGACCACTTCGCTCCAACTCCCCTACTCTCCTAATCAAAGGATTTTAACCGAATGTGCTCAATTATTATTTGGGACGCATGATTTTGGAGCATTTGGCAAAAAAAAACTTAAACATAAAACTACTATTTGTACCGTTTATGAAGCAAACTGGCATTTCATGGAAGAACAATGGTACTTTGAAATTAGAGCAGACAGATTTTTGCGCGGAATGGTTCGAATGCTCGTAGGGAGCATGCTTAGGATCGCTCGAGACCATTCGGACTGTTCTGAATTCGAGCACTACTTAACCCATCCCGAAGCCCTTATGGCCAGGCCTTCTGCTCAAGCTCAGGGCTTGACTTTCTGGAATGCAGGATATCCAGAGAACTTTTTCCAGGAACTTAACTTAAACAGATAGACTTGTACAAAATAGTTGCTTTGGCGGATATTCCCTCTGAGGTTTTAAGATTGGAAATTTATTTTTCCGCAAGTTACACAGATAGAAATGAAATAAGGAAAGGACTTATTGCCTCCTCAGATTGTACGGACCAGGAATCTATTTTATACTCTAGGAAATAAGCATTTCCGATGATACAGCAGATGGATTATAGCAACAATAATTAGCTTCTTGAATAGTGCAAATATTCGCTGCAAATTAAATTTATTTACGAATATCCGTTGTGAATTTTAAAATAAGTTTATTATATCATTAATAAATTTATTTATTAAAAACACAGAACCCACGGAACAGGAAAGGTTAACAATTGATATTCTCTAGAGTATATATAAATCAATAAATTTATTTACAATTACAATATAGAGATAGAAAAATTATACCTCTGCGAGTATCCGACTTTTTTTGGGAAAAGAATCTCGATTTCTCCCTAAAGCAAATTGAGTCACAGCATACTTCTCTATATGGGCTTCTGCCTCGTCCACAGAATCTGTCAGAATAAACAGCTCTAAGTCCTTTTCTGAGATGGTCCCTTCTGCTACCATTTTATGCATAAAATCAACCATAGGTTGCCAATAGGATATGCCCATTAACACAACTGGGAAAGAAGAAATTTTGCCTGTTTGAATGAGCGTAATCGTTTCAAACATTTCATCGAGCGTTCCAGCACCTCCAGGCATGATTACAAAAGCGTAAGAGTATTTAACCAATAACACTTTGCGAACAAAGAAATACCTAAAATTCACAAACTTATCGAGGAAGGGATTATGCTTTTGCTCAAAGGGTAGGATTATATTACAACCAACAGAAGCGCCATTCACACTTTTTGCACCCTCATTAGCCGCCTGCATAATTCCCGGACCTCCTCCGGTCATAATAGTGAATCCCAATTTAGAAATCCTTGCAGCTACTTCTTTTGTTAATTGATAATAGGGGTGATCTTCTTTGAAACGGGCAGAGCCAAAAACAGTAACACAAGGTCCTACAAAATGCAGGGTACGAAAGCCTCTAATAAACTCAAGCATTACCCTAAGGGTAAATGCGAATTCACTCCAACGAGATCTTGGTCCTTCCAAAAAACCATTGGCATGTACTAACTTATCCGAATCATCGGCTCTCAATGCAGACATAATCAATAATATTTTCTGTAATCAACTCACAGTCCTACAAAAACTTCAGAATTCCGTTCTTCAACAGGATATAAATACAAACGGACTCTATTATGTTTTTCGTGTCCATTTTCTAAAGAAAAAGAATAGCGGTGTAAAGGACAGGTTATGCAATTATCCGAATCAGGACGAAGGCCTCTTAAGCTCGCTTTTTCGTGCGGGCAGACAGGCTCCCAGGATTTCCAATTTCCTTGAAAATCTTTAAGCAAGACCAACTCTTTTCCTTCAGGTTGAATTCTAAATGGGATACCTGGATTCGGTTGAGACACCCTAGTATCCAACACCTTTACCCAGCGAAGAAAAGCCATGAATAAATATTAGTCCTGTAATTCGAGTTTCAAATCAGTATTGACCAGTTGAATAAATTTCCGGGCGCGTTCTACGATTTCACTACGACTTAAATCCAGGATTCTTTCAGGACCAAATTTCTCTACACAAAAACTTGCCATTGCCGAACCATAAATGACAGCATTCTTCATATTCTGGAAGGATATATCCTTAGTTTTGGCCAAGTATCCGATGAATCCACCCGCAAAAGTATCTCCGGCCCCCGTTGGATCGAACACTTCCTCAAGCGGTAATGCAGGAGCGAAGAATACTTCTTTCCCATGAAACAACAAAGCGCCATGTTCGCCTTTTTTAATAATCAAAAATTTAGGCCCCATTGCTAAGATTGTTCGAGCAGCCTTTACCAAAGAGTATTCTCCAGAAAGTTGACGCGCCTCTTCATCATTGATGGTCAGCACATCTACCAATGCAATAGTTTGCTTAAGGCTATCCAAGGCTATATCCATCCAAAAATTCATGGTATCCATGACGATTAATTTCGGGCGTTCTGCCATTTGCTGAATAACCTCTCTTTGAATGTCTGGAGTGAGATTTCCTAACATAAGGAAAGGCATATTTTTGGCGGATGTTGGCACTACCGGATTAAAATCGGCCAATACATTCAATTCAGTTACTAAGGTATCCCGACTATTCAGGTCGTTATGATATTTACCTGACCAAAAGAAAGATTTTTCCTGTTCACGGATCTGCAATCCTTCCGTATTGATGCCTCTTTTCTGTAAATCTTGAATGGTTTCTTTTGGGAAATCACCCCCAACTACCGAAACGATTGCACTATTTGAAACAAAATAAGATGCGGCGATAGAAATGTAGGTAGCTGCCCCTCCGATGATTTTGTCCGTTTTTCCAAATGGAGTTTCAATCGCATCAAAGGCAACTGAACCGACTGTAAGAATACTCATGAGATGAAATTAAAGATTCGAAAACAAAATTACTAAAAATCGCGGGATAGCTTGATGCAAGCAATGGATGTCTATTTATTTCGATCAATGGTATAGCCAACCAGCTTCCGCAATGATTCTCTACTAGGACTTTCCGGGAATGTATCCAATATTTCAAATGCCTCCAAAATGTAGCGTTTCATAGTATCCTCTGCATAGGAAATGCCCCCATTTCCAATCACAGTGTCCATCAGCCAGCGCACTTTAGCGGCATTGGTATTGTGATTTTTGACCACATTGATAATTTGCCGGCGTTCTGCCCATGATGCTTTATTCAAAACATGAATCAAAGGGAGCGTCATTTTTTTCTCTTTAATGTCAATGCCCAACGGTTTTCCTACATCGGCAGATCCATAATCAAACAAATCATCTTTTATCTGAAAAGCGATTCCCACTTTTTCTCCAAACAGGCGCATTTTTTCGGATATCTGAGTATCAGGATTGGCGCTGGCGGCTCCCACCTCGCAGCAGGAGGCAATTAGGGAGGCTGTTTTTTGACGAATAATATCAAAATAAACCGGCTCATCCACATTGAGTTTCCTTGCCTTTTCAATTTGCAATAATTCACCTTCGCTCATTAGGCGAACTGCATTGGAGACTATTTTTAGCAGGGCAAAATCATCATGTTCTAAAGACATAAGCAAGCCCCTAGACAATAAAAAATCTCCCACGAGCACAGCAATCTTATTTTTCCAAAGGGCATTCACCGAAAAGAAACCGCGCCGCTCATCTGCCTCATCCACTACATCATCATGAACTAAAGTTGCGGTATGTAAGAGTTCCACCAGTGCGGCGCCTCTATAGGTGGCAGGCTGAATCCCCCCACATACTTCTGCAGAAAGGAGCACAAACAAAGGCCGAACCTGCTTCCCTTTACGCTTGAGAATATACCGCATAATGGTATCCAATAGCATGACACGGGTTTTCATTGCCCCACGGAAATGATCATCAAATTGCCGTAACTCCGCCTCTATAGGCTGTTGAATCTCTTCTAGGGAAACTGTTTTCATTTATCTGAACAACAAAATAAAGGCAAAAATGAATCCCTGCAAGAAAATACCTCCACTCAATGCGGAATTCTCTTAGGATTTAGGCGTAATTAAGATTGTCGCAAACGCCAAGTAGCTCAATTAGAGAGGTAATTTTGTAACTTTATTTAAATTTATCGTTCAAAAGAAGAAATAGTCTTAATCGACGTTAATATAGCATGCGTTGTAGGGTAGCAATGAATTTTGTCCTTTGGTTGATTGGCGGCTTTTGGTCTCCAATGATGGGGCATTCTTTTCCTGCTGCATCTGGATTCAAGGCTATTGAAAATAAAGGTCAGTGGCCTCAAGCTGTTTATTTTCGAAGTGACCTTAAAGCGGGTGGCGTATTTTTTCAGGATAGAGAAATTATTTTCCAACTCAGCCATCCCGATGATTTACAGCATGAGAACAGAGATTTGAATCATCCGGTGCGTTGTCATGGACTCGCTTTAGAATATATTGGAGGCAATCCAAACTGCATTCCCAAAGGAAGAGGTAATCAGGGTACAAATTACAATTATTACATCGGCAAAGATTCTAAGCATTGGGTATCTTCAGCAAACGCCTTCTCCCATATAGAATACAAGGATCTCTATCCTGGAATCCAGTTGAATTGGGAGGAAAATTCCGGACATTTAACCTATAGCCTGGATCTAGCTCCTCAAGCTGATTGGCGGAATTTCCAATTTCGCTACAAGGGAGCAGATTCTGTTCGTTTGAATGAAAGTGGGGAGTTGTTCATTTACACCTCTGTACGAACCATTACCGAAACAAGGCCTAAGGCCTGGGCTTTGGACAAGGTAGATACCTGGATACCGATTGACATTGAATTTCAACTTAGTGGAGATACTATTGGTTTTTATATTCCTCAAAACATTTCCGGTAAAGCCATTCGGATTGACCCCACGCTGATTTTTTCCAGTTACACGGGTTCGGTGGCCGACAACTTTGGATTTACAGCCACTTACGACCTTTCTGGAAATTTATATGCCGGGGGTAGGGTTTATTCTGCTGGGTATCCGGTGTTTGGCCCTTATCAGAGCTCGTTCCAAGGGATGTATGATGTAGGAATCTCTAAATTCAATGCTTCGGGAACCCAAATGATTTACTCAACCTATTTAGGGGGAACAGATGTAGAACAACCCCATTCACTTGCTGTCAATAGTCAGAATGAGTTATTTGTCTTAGGCACGACAAAATCGACGAATTTCCCGGTAGTACAAGCCATTCAGGGGAGTTTGGGGGGAGAGTATGACCTCTTCATTTGCCGATTTTCGGCCTCCGGCAATCAACTGTTGGCTTCGACTTATTTAGGAGGCAGCCAAGAGGATGGATACAACAATTTCGGATTGAATTTTAATTACGGTGATGAATACCGGGGAGAAATTTTCATTGATTCGACTGACCTCGTTTATATTGCCAGCAATAGCGCTTCTGTCAATTTCCCGGTTACTCCCGGCTGCTTTCAGGGAAGTTTTGGGGGAATTCAAGATGGAATTATTGGGTCATTTACATCAGATTTATTCAGTGCCAGATGGATTTCCTATCTCGGAGGGAGCAATATAGATGCTGTATATGGGGTAAAAATCAATTCTTCCGGAAATATTTTAATTACCGGAGGAACACAAAGTGCCGATTTCCCAATTCGTTCAGGAGCATACCAATCCAATCATGGCGGGGGGATAGATGGTTTTGCCGGGCTAATTTCATCGGATGGTAGCGCTTTAACTCAATCTACTTACATAGGTACTGCTGGTATTGATCAGTCCTATTTTATTCAGGTGGATGCCAATGAACAAATTTACTTATACGGACAGAGTACTGGCAATATGCCGATACAATCTAGTCCGTTCGGTACAGTATATTCCAATACCAATGGGAAGCAGTTTATACTATGCTTAGACAGTCTATTGTCAGGGCGAATATTCAGTACAGTATTTGGGGCAGGTCGTCAGGGCCCAGACATTTCGCCGACCGCATTTTTGGTGGATCGATGCGGGAGTATTTACTGTTCTGGATGGGCGAGCACATTTCAGGGAGTTGGGAATGGTTCTAATGTGTACTTAAATGCGTCGGGATTAGCGATCACCAGTAATGCATTAAAGGCTACCACAGATGGAACCGATTTTTATTTGATGGTGCTCAAGAAAATGGGAACAGGTTTGTCTTATGGCACTTTTCTTGGGGGAAATCAGAGCAGAGAACATGTGGATGGGGGCACTTCAAGGTTTTCTCCTCAGGGAATAGTATATCATGCAGTTTGTGCAGGTTGTGGTGGAAATTCAGATTTTCCCACTACATCGGGAGTGGTCGCCAATCAAAATAACAGCACCAACTGCAATCTGGCAGCTTTTAAGTTAGATTTCGAACCTCAAGCACAAGCAGACTTTATCTGGTCAACGCAATCCTTGTGTCCCCCATATCAGGTTCAGTTTACCTATCAAGGATTGGGGGCAGATCAGTATCATTGGGATTTTGGAATGAATCCGGCAGATACTGCGAATGGTGCAGGACCAAGTTATAGTTTCCCTGCCAGTGGGAGTTATGAAGTAACACTGATTGCCCGAGAATTTACCTGCATGGGTACAGATACAGCGGTCAAAACCATATCCTTAAGTCCACAGAAATTTGCCGCTTGGAGTCAAGAATACAATCCATGCAGTCCTGTCTTAAGCGCTACTTATTCAGGTCAGGCAGCAGACTCATTAATTTGGATACCTGATTTACTCCCAATCAGTAGGAGTAACCCTATTGCGGAATTTACTTTTCCGGGTCCGGGTCAATACACTTTGCAACTCATCGCCTGGAAGAGTGGATGTGCGGATACTTTGCTAGATACATTTTCATTTGCCAGTGCGCCTCCGGCAGATTTTTCCTTTAAGATAGATACCTGCAGCCGGTATGCGGAATTTACCTCTGGCGTGAGTGATTCTTTTAGACTTGGATGGAATTTTGGGGATGGTACCATATCAAACGAAAAGAATCCGAGACATGAATTCCCAACAATTGGAAAATTCCCAGTACGGATGCGAGTAAGCACAGACAGCTGCAGTACCACTTTAGAAAAATGGGTAGATCTAGCGATTCCGACGGAGCAATTTTTATTTTTACCCAATATATTCACGCCCAATGGAGACGGTATTCACGACCAATTCAAGATTGAGTTAAAGAATTCGGAAATCTTTGAATTGAGTATTTGGGACAGATGGGGAAATTTGTTGTTTGAAACAAAGAATCCGGAAATGTTGTGGACAGGAGAAGTGAAAGGCAAACCTGTTGAGGAGGGAGTCTATTTTTATGTATTGAAAACGCGTAATTGTATTGGGGATTTAGAGGATCGTCAGGGAAGCGTGACCGTTTTGCGTTAAAAATGCCAGGAAAAGACATTCAGAATCGGGATTCCTATTAACTTTGTCTTGGATTTATTATTAACGAGAAATAAGGTGAGTACAAGAGTTATACAATTCCGTGAGGCCCTTCGGGAAGCCATGAGTGAAGAAATGCGTCGTGATGATCGGGTATTTCTGATGGGAGAAGAAGTGGCAGAATATAATGGTGCCTACAAAGTAAGTGAAGGCATGCTGAAAGAGTTTGGCGAGCGTCGGATAATTGACACCCCCATTGCAGAATTGGGCTTTGCTGGTGTTGGTGTCGGAGCAGCGATGGTAGGTCTTAGACCTATAATTGAATTTATGACTTTCAATTTCTCATTAGTTGCGATAGATCAGGTTATCAATAGTGCGGCCAAAATGATGTCCATGAGTGGTGGTCATTTTGGAGCCCCGATGGTATTCAGAGGTCCGAGTGGTTCTGCAGGTCAGTTGAGTTCTCAGCACTCTCAATGTTTTGAAAGCTGGTATGCTAATTGCCCGGGACTAAAGGTAATTACCCCTTCTACCCCAAGAGATGCCAAAGGATTGCTAAAATCCGCTATACGGGACGATAATCCTGTAGTTTTTATGGAATCTGAGCAAATGTATGGATTAAAAGGGGAGGTTCCGGAAGGAGATGATTTTTTAATTCCAATTGGGAAAGCAGATATTAAAAGAGCGGGGACAGATGTAACGGTTATATCCTTTGGGAAAATGGTTCATATAGCGCTAGATGCCTGCGCGGAATTAGAAAAAGAAGGCATTAGTTGCGAAATGATTGACCTAATGTCATTACGACCGATAGATTATGATACTTTGGTTGAATCTGTGCGTAAGACTAACCGTGCGGTAATAGTAGAAGAATCTTGGCCATTGGCCAGTATGAGTGGGGAATTAGCCTATATGATTCAAAAGCGTGCATTTGACTATTTGGATGCCCCCATTATCCGGGTGAATAGTATGGATGTACCTCTACCCTATGCCCCTACTTTGATTCAAGCTTATTTACCGAATAAGCAAAGAACAATTGAAGCAATCAAGCAGGTGATGTACAAGAATTAATTAATTTAATTAAAAAGAATACGAGGGTAAATAGACGCAAATCGTCGAATTTACCCTCTTTTTTTTTGCACTTATTTTAGCTTGGTGCAAGCGCAGCTTAGGGCAAGCGCAGCTTGGTGCAAGCGTAGTTTAGGGTAAGCACAGCTTAGGGCAAGCGCAGCTTGGTGCAAGCGCAGCTTGGTGCAAGCGCAGCTTGGTGCAAGCGCAGTTTAGGGTAAGCGAAGCTTGGTGCAAGCGCAGTTTAGGGCAAGCGTAGCTTGGTGTAAGCGCAGCTTGGTGCAAGCGCAGTTTAGGGTAAGCGCAGCTTGGTGCAAGCGCAGCTTGGTGCAAGCG